>JANPJE010000177.1:0-12822 GCA_031425355.1 Spirosoma sp.
ACCATCAGGTACGCCCCCCCTTCTTCACCAGCGGGCGCACCCTCTTCGGCTGGTTGAAAAATAAATTTCACGGTACCGCGCAGGTCATTTTTAACAGATGCCAGCACTTCAGCCGCACCCATCAGCATCGCTACGTGTGTATCGTGACCGCAGGCGTGCATGATGCCCGTTTGCTGGCCGTTGTATTCGGTCCGAACGTCGGATTTGAACGGCAAATCAACGCGTTCGGTTACGGGCAGACCATCCATATCGGCCCGAAGTGCCACAACAGGGCCGGGTTTACCGCCTTTGAGCAACCCGACGACGCCGGTTTTACCAACGCCCGTTTTTACCTCCATACCGAGCGATTGCAGGTGAGCGGCAATTTTGGCCGCCGTCTGAAACTCGCGGTTTCCCAGTTCGGGATGCTGGTGGAAATCCCGACGCCAGGCAACTACTTTTTTCTCCAAGCTCTCAGCGGTTTTATCCATTCGGGCATTCAGAGTTGAGAGTTGCCCGAATGCGGTTTGTGCCGAGATGCAGCCCCAAATCAACGCACTGATGCAGGCAAATAGATTATTCATCAAAATATTCAATTTTTAGTGTATAAACATTCAATCAGCAATTTACCAGTTTAGCTCAATAAATTGTTACTGTTAATTGGGTTAAACTCATTTTATGTACTGATAAATAGATTCATTAGACATCTGACATACTGATTTTAACGTACAAGTTGTTACAGGACAACTGATTATTCTGTTGAACTATCATCTAAAAAAAATCGTATATAGTTTTTTTGGGTGAAAAACCCGTATTGTATATTTGTTTCCTATTTTCTGTTTTTTTAATCTTAACTTAATCTCAACTCACTAATGAGGAAAATTTTATTGGGTAGCTGGTTGCTTTCACTGCTGTTCTGCGTGCCCGTTTTGGCGCAGGACCTCGCCGTCAGTGGCCGCGTCACTTCATCAGATGACGGTTCCGCCCTACCGGGTGTGAGCGTACAGGTAAAAGGTACAACCCGGGGCACAACAACCGACGCCAATGGGAATTACCGAATCAATACGTCAGCCAATGGACGGTTGGTATTTAGTTTTATCGGTTATACGAGTCAGGAAGTAGCCGTGGGCAATCGTTCAGCCGTAAATGTGATTTTAGAGAACGATGCCAACGACTTGAGCGAGGTCGTTGTGACAGGGTACGGCGGCACCGTTAATCGGCGCGAATTCACCGGAGCCAGTTCTAAAGTGAGCGGTGCGGCCATTGGAAACTTACCCGTGGGTAGTTTCGATAAGGCATTGGCCGGCCGGGCGGCTGGTGTGCAGATTACCTCAGCCAACGGCGTACCGGGTGGTGCTATTCAGGTACGGATTCGGGGCATCGGTTCCATTTCAGCCGGTAGCGATCCGCTTTACGTAGTGGACGGTATCCAGTTGAACGCCACCAACAACGCCAGTTTCACTTCATCGAACCCACTGGCTTTTTTGAACCCCAACGATATTGAAAGCATCGAAATTCTGAAAGATGCCGCTGCGGCTTCTATTTATGGCTCACAGGCGGCAAATGGTGTGGTACTGGTAACGACAAAACGGGGTAAATCCGGTCGCACACAGATTTCGCTGAATTATTACACAGGTATCGACGAGCCAATCAAACGCTTGGACGTACTTAACACGCAGGAGTGGATTGCACTACGGACACAGGCACGGATAAACGGCGGTCAAACCAGCGAAGTGGCCCGTGCGGCTGTGCTTGGTACAATCCGCCAGCCCGCTACACTGACTGACGCCGAGATTGCCGCCCTGCCTACGTACGACTGGCAGAAAGAGGCTTATCGGAACGGAAGCACCAACAACTATGAGTTGAGCATGAATGGCGGAAACGAGAAAACGAAGTTTTACGTATCAGGCTCCTACTATACACAGAACGCCAACGTCATCAATGTTGACTTTAAGCGGGGTACGCTCAACACAACGCTTACCCAAACGATCAATCCAAAGCTGACGTTTGAACAAACGTTAAAACTCAGCACGATCACGGCGCGGGGTCAGCAGGGTTCGCCCAACGGCGGCTCGTTCCTCGGGTCATCGGCTTTTTCGTCGTCGCTAATGATTCCAAGTGTGCCGATCTACAACCCGGACGGTTCTTTCTTCGGTACGCCGGATCAGGGTGGCACGCCGGGTATACTAAACCAGAATATTATTCAGGTATCGTCGCTGAATGATATTCGGACGGTTATCAACCAGTTTAATGGCGGACTTGCTCTGAGCTATAAACCATTCGCCGGGATGACCATCCGGCCATTTGTGAGTTTGGACTACCGATCCATCAAGGGCCGTTACTTCACCGATCCGCGCACAGCCGATGCCTTTGTCGTGCGGGGACGGTTACAGGATCAATTCAACCAGAACATCAATTTCCTGACGAACCTGACAGCCAGTTATGGCAAAACGTTTGCCGAGAAGCACGACCTGAGCCTGTTGCTGGGCCTTGAGTATCGCTCCGACATCAATGAATCGACCAGCGCACAGATCACCAATGTGCCAACGCCCGACTTCCGTTATGGAGGTGCGGCTGCCCTTCCGGTCTCTGTTGGCGGAGGTTGGACCGGTTACCGCAAAGGTTCCGCTTTTGGGAGCCTAAAGTATAATCTTAACAAGAAATACGATGTAAGCCTGATTGCCCGACTGGACGGGTCGAGCCGGTTTGGAGCTAACAACCGCTTTGGCTTCTTCCCGTCAGCGTCGGCAGCCTGGTTAGTGTCCGAGGAGGATTTTCTGAAAGGCAGCCGGGTAGTGAACGAACTGAAGTTTCGGGTGTCCTACGGCACAACCGGTAACGACCAGATCGGAACGCTTTTTGGCCTGAGTAATTTTCCCTCGCTGGGCTTAGTGAGTGCCGGTTTTGACTACAACGGTGCCGCCGGATTCGCGCCTTCGCAGTTAGGAAACCCCGACCTGAAGTGGGAAACCAACGTAACGACCAACCTCGGACTGGATTTTGGCCTTTTTGGCAATCGGGTCACAGGGTCGGTCGATGTGTTTGACCGGACCAGCCGCGACCTGCTGCTGGCCGCCAACCTTCCCTTTACCAACGGCTTCGGCTCTATCTCGCGTAATGCCGGATCGGTTCAGAACCGGGGGCTGGAAATAGAATTGAACACGGTGAACGTGCGCTCGGGTAATCTTCAATGGAAATCGTCGTTCAACATTACGTTCATTGAAAACAAAGTTACGAAACTGATCGATGGCATTACGCCCCTCTCGAACCCCGACAGTGCCATCGCGATTAACTATACGGATTACTATGGTGTAGGTAGACAGGCCATCGTAGGTCGTCCGTTGCTGCCGAATTATACAACGGAGTATGCTGGAACAAACCCTGCTACAGGTCGTCCGATGTTCTACGACTATGCCGGAAATATAACCTACACGCCAATTTCTCCGCGTGATCTACGGTATCTCGGTTCGCAACAGCCTAAGTTTTTCGGCGGTTTTCTAAACACAATCACCTACAGGGGATTGTCGCTCGATGTGTTTTTTCAGTATGATTACGGTCGGCGGTCGCCCAATAGCCAAACGGCGTTCCTGTCGGAACTGGCCGGGCGTGAATTCAATGCCCTGCGGTCGGTTTATGACCGTCGCTGGCAGAAACCAGGCGATATTACCGAAGTTCCGCGCACGATCAACGGTAACGTAGAAACGCGGGGCGTTAGTGGCTTAGGAGGTTCCCGGACGCTGGAAGATGCGTCCTACCTCCGGCTGAAACAGCTCCGGCTGAACTACAGCGTTCCGGTATCAATCGGAAAAAAAATAGGAGCCTCTACGGCGAGTGTTTATGTGCAGGCGCAGAACCTGCTGACTTGGACTAACTGGACCAGCTACGATCCTGAATTCCTAGATTTTGGTGCTGGTAGCAGCGGGATTATCCCCAATTCGAAATCCTATACAGCCGGTATTAACCTGACATTTTAATCCATTAAGATACTGAATCAATGCGAATTTCCATAAACACGCTGACTGTTGGCCTGTTGGTCGGCCTTGGTCTGTCGTTAGCCGCTTGCAGCGACAAACTACTCGACGTTGCCCCCCGTACCAACGGCGATCTGGCAACGGCTCTCAACACGGTTGAAGGACTGGATGCAACGCTGAACGGCATTTACGATCGGTTACAGAGTACGAACCTGTATGGACGGGATATGCTTGCCGTAGCCGAAGCACTTGCCGACAATGCTCAGGCAACTAATAAATCGGGCCGCTTGAATCCCGAGAACCGCAATACAGCTCAGGCTACGTTTGTTAGCTGGGCCACGAGCTACTTCGCCATCAACCAGACTAACCTATTGCTGGAGGCCGTTCCGAAGGTAGCTGCCCTAACCGATACTAACCGCCGAAATTCCATTCTGGGGCAGGGATATTTTTTGCGGGCATTACTCTATCACGATCTGATGCGGGCCTATGCCTACGATCCGAGTGTTGAAATTGCCCAGCAGAACCGGGGTGGCGTACCACTCATTCTGACAGGCGTAAGCGACCAAAGCCAGATCGCTTTTCCGGCCCGAGCACCCATCGCTGATGTGTATAAGCAGATCTACGCCGATTTGGAGGCTGCCATTACGGCCTTCAGCCGGACGACGGCCAACAACGTTGCTTATGGTAACCGGACGGCTGCTCAATTGCTGTTTTCGCGGGTGGCTCTCTATAATAAAGACTACGCAAATGCGGTGAAATACGCGACCGACGCCATTGGCGGGAACGTGAAATTGGTGGATGCTACGGGTTATATTGGCGGATGGCGGGCACCCCGGAATCCCGAGTCGGTATTTGAACTACAGTTTGCCGCTATCTCCGAAAATATCGGGGTGAACCTGTCACTGCAAACAACTTATACAACGCTGGTGCGACCGGGCGACCGGACTGCAACAGGCGGTTTTGGTGATTTGATACCAACAACGGCTTTCCTTACCGATCTTCGGTCTGAGACCACTACGGCTGGCCAGCCGGCTGATGTGCGGTCGCAACTGTACGAATTGGGAACTGCTGGACGCGGAACGGCCTATGTCGAGTGTACGAAGTTTCTGGGCAAGAACGGAACCATCAATCTTGATAACGTACCGGTTCTTCGCATTCCGGAGGCTTATCTGAACCGCGCCGAAGCTAACTACCAGTTGAATAATGGAACGGCGGCTCTGGCCGATCTGAACCTGATCCGAACCAACCGGGGTCTGGCACCCCGCGTGGCCGCTGATTATCCGACCGGCTTATCCGCTGTTCAGTTTCTGTTTGAAATTTTGCGCCAGCGCCGGCTGGAATATGCGTTTGAAGGGCATCGCTGGTTTGATCTGAAACGGCGGGGTAGTGACATCTTCAAGACAATTCCGCTGAGCACGACGCCAAACAACATTCCGTACAATGATTACCGCATTCTGGCCAATATTCCGGTCAATGAAGTAGCGACCAACAAAAATATTCGGCAAAACTTCGGCTATTAATTCAGTTCCGGTTTTTCACTGCCGATTGACACTAAACACATGATGAAAAAACTAAAGTATATCCTGCCCGCGCTGCTGTTGACGCTGGGGGTGGTAGCCTGCGACAATAGCTTAGACAAGGTATTCGATGAGCAGACGCTTATTGAATTTGACGACGCGATTCTGCGCACCAATGCTACCGGGCGTACGTTTCCAATTACAAGCATACCCAACAGTGTTACGGCTGGCGGTGCTACGTCGGCCCGGCTCAATTTGGTGGGGCGGCAGCGGTCAACCGCTACAACCGTTCGGGTTCTGGTCGATGCGGCCAACACCACAGCCGCTGCGTCGAGCTATACACTGGTGAATGGCGGCAACGTAGTGATTCCTGCTGACTCCAGTTTTGGCGTCCTGCGTATGACAATAGCACGAGCTACGAGTTCAACCGCGACGATGGGCAACGTAGTACTGGTGATCGACAGTACCAGTACGGACTTCAGGCCAAGCCAGAACTATAAACGACTTGGCTTTTCATTCCGGCAATAAATTTTTTATTGTCCTGACCTTAACAAAGAAAGCAACCGGGTTTATCTGGTTGCTTTCTTTGTTACTTTGTAAGTAACCTAAAGATTACTTAGACGGAAGAGTCGTAAAATTCTCTTACCAACGAGTAAATTTTGTGTCTTTTATTTTCTCTTCCTCTTATATTTGTTTCCTATTTTTCATTTTTTCATTCTTAACTTAATCTCAACTCACTAATGCGGAAAATTTTATTGGGTAGCTGGTTGCTTTCACTGCTGTTCTGCTTGCCCGCTCTGGCGCAGGACCTCGCCGTTAGTGGCCGCGTCACTTCATCAGACGACGGCTCCGCCCTACCGGGTGTGAGCATACAGGTAAAAGGTACAACCCGGGGTACAACAACCGACGCTAATGGTAACTACCAGTTGTCGGCTTCGCCAAACAGCCGCTTGGTGTTTAGCTTCATCGGTTATACGAGTCAGGAAGTAGCCGTAGGCAACCGTTCGAACCTAAACGTTACGCTTCAGGGCGACGCGTCAAACCTGAACGAAGTAGTTGTGGTCGGGTACGGTTCGCAAAGTAAAAAAACCCTCACCGGCGCTATCTCGTCGGTAGAAGGATCAGTGATTGCCAACAAACCCGTCCAGAGTTTCGATCAGGCCTTGCAGGGCCGGGCTGCCGGGGTGAACATCATTACACCCAACGGTGTACTCAACAACGCGCCTGTTATCAGAATACGGGGGGTTTCGTCCATCAGTGGCTCGTCGTCTCCCCTGATCGTAATTGATGGATTACCCATTAACTCCGGTAACGTATCGTCAGGTGGCTTTACGGTAAACAACCCGCTGGGCGATATTAATCCCAACGATATTGAATCGCTCGAAATCCTGAAAGATGCCGGGGCAACCGCTATTTACGGATCGCGGGCCGCTGCAGGCGTTATTCTGATTACGACCAAAAAAGGTAAAGAAGGCAAAGCGCAGGTGAGCTACGATGGCTGGGTTGGCTCGACACAGCCGTTCCGGTTGTTCAATATGCTCAACGCGCAGGAGTTCATGACCATAAAGAACGAAGCCGCCCGCAACGGCAATCAGCCCGATCAGTTTTTTCCGACGACGAACCCGGACGGCAGCATCGTGGACACGGATTGGTACGATTACATCTATCGGAACGGCTTCCAGCAGAACCACAACATCAACGTTAACGGCGGCACCAAAGACACCCGTTACGCCTTTTCGGTTGGTTATACCAATCAGGAGGGAATGATCAAGAAAAACGATTTTAGCCGGATTACGGGTCGGATGAACATTTCGCACCAGTTGAACAAGGCCATCCGGCTGGGATCGAACATTACGCTGGCGAACAGTTTCAACCGGGCACCCAACACCGGCACAACGGGTGCGTTCAGTACGGGTGGTCTGGGGCGTTTGCCGCTGGTACTGGCTCCGAACGTATCGCCTTACAATCCCGACGGTACGTACAATATCAACCGCGCCAGCAATAACTTAGGACTGGGTAAGAACCTGGTTGGTCCCGGTGGTTACTACAACCCGCTGCCCGACCTCGACCTGAGTAAGTTTACCTCAGAGAACACGCACATTATTGGAAACGTGTTTGCGGACATAAACCTGTTCAAAGGGCTGGTGTTCCATACATCTTATGGCATTGACCGCACAACGGTAGAGGACATCGACTTCCGCAACGGGGTTCACGGCGAAGGCGGCACCAACGGTGGACAGGCGTTCAATATCTACTCAAATATTAAACTTTGGAACCTCCAGAATTACCTGAACTACGATTTTGGTTTTGGAAAGCATTCTTTCCAGACGGTTGTTGGTATGGAGCGGCAAAAGTTCACCTACGATAGCTGGGGCGGATCACGTCAGGGTTTGTCGGACCCATTCTTCACCACGTATCAGGGTAACTTCACGACCAACAACCCACCGGCTGGAAACTTCCAAACGGAAACGGGCTTATCGTCTTACTACGCCCGCTTGAACTATGATTTCGACAAGAAGTACCTGTTCAACATCAACTTCCGGCGCGACGGTTACTCGGCCTATGCCGCCGGTAACAAGTGGGGTAACTTTGCGGGCGGATCGGTCGGCTGGAGGATTTCGGAAGAGAGTTTCTGGAAGAACTCGAAGCTGGGAACCGTTGTGAATGAATTCAAACTACGGGGTAGCTACGGCCAGGTTGGTAACACGGGCATCGGTAGCTTTGCGTCGCTAAGCCTGTTCAACTCGGGTCTGTATGGCACCGTCCCCACCTTCCTGTTCGCACAGGCGGGTAACCCGAATCTGCGCTGGGAGATCAGCGAAAACATGGACCTCGGTTTGGCATTCGGCCTGTTCAACGACCGGATTACCGGCGAGTTCACGTATTTCCAGAAGAACCTGAACGACCTGGTACTGCCCGAACCAACCGCTCCTTCACGCGGTATCCCCGGCAATAGCATCGCTACCAACGTTGGGCAATTGGAAACCAAAGGAATCGAGCTGGCCATTACGTCGAATAACATCACAAAAGGCAAATTCAACTGGACGACGAACTTTAATTTGACGACCGCGCAAACCATCGTGCTGGCTTTAGCCAATAACAACGCCGACATTTTCGGTTTCACGGGCGGTCTGGAGAACGCTAATATTGTTCGGGTAGGCGAATCCATCGGTAGTATTTTCGCCATTCGCACGGCGGGCGTTAACCCGGCCAATGGACAGCGCATCTTCGTTCGGACGGCAACCCTGCCCGACGGCACAAAGCAGGAACAGCAGATTCAGTACAATCACGCTGCGGCCCCGGCTCAACGCTGGACTTTTGTGTCTGACGGAACGGTGGCTCCGGCTATTTCGGGCAGCGATCGGGTGGTGGTTGGAAACGCCCTGCCCAAGTGGTTCGGTGGCTTCGACAATACGTTCCGATACGGCAATCTGGAATTGGGCATCTTCCTGCAGTATTCCGGTGGTAACGTAATCTACAACGGTACGAAGGCTGGTCTGCGCGATCAACGTCCCTGGAATAACCATACGGACATGCTGAACCGCTGGCAGAAAGCGGGCGACGTAACGAATATCCCGCGTCCGGTGCTGAACGATAACGTATCGAATGGTTCGGCTAACCCAATTACGGAAAACGTTGAAAAAGGCGACTTTATCCGGGGTCGTAACCTGTCGCTATCGTACACGCTCCGCAACGATCTGTTGAAGAGAGCAAACATCGCATCACTGCGGGTCTATGCGCAGGTGCAGAACGCCTTCGTAATCACGAATTACACGGGTGCCGATCCTGAAATCTCGACCAACGGCAACACCAACATCGCGCCGGGCATCGACCGCAACTCAACGCCCCAGGCCCGGACGTACACGCTTGGTCTTGGTCTTAACTTTTAATTAGCCAATCAGTCGCTGGTGGTTCGTCGCTTTTTATGAAGAGCGATGAACCACCGGCGACAGGCTACAAATGACGAATAATAACTATGAAATTTTCTCAGTTTCAATATACTTCTCTGCTTACCCGGCGCGGACTGCTCAAGTCTGCCTTTGCAACGGCACTGATCGGCGTTTCGCTTACGGCCTGTAACGAAAGTGAACTCCTGAATCCCACGCCACTAACATCGCTGGCCGATATTGAAGCCTTCGCTAACCCGGATCGGGTGCTGGCGCAGGTGAATGGGTTGTATTCCAGCGTGAAATCCGGTCAATTTTTGGGTGGCCGTTATCATGTGTACATTGACGTGCGGGGCGAAGAATTCCTGAACGTAACAAACAATGGGGTTACGGCGCTGAGTGCCTGGAATCACACGGAAAACTCGCTGTCCAACGAGCCGACAAACCTCTGGAACGCAGCCTACTTAGCCATTAACCGGATCAACCTGTTTTTGGCGGGATTAGACGCGAACCCAACCGTTGTTGAAGCTGCATTGGCGAATCAGTACCGGGGTGAAGCGCGCTTGTTACGTGGACTAACGTATCTGCAAATGGTTCAACTATTCGCACAGCCGTTCACGAAGGATGCCGGCGCAAGCCCCGGTCTACCCCTGCGTATAAAGGCTGAAGTGGGCACCGGAAACAATGATCTGGCCCGCAGTACAGTTGCCGAAATTTATAAGCAAATACTTGACGATCTGGCATTTGCCGAGCAGAATCTGCCCGCTACGTATGCCAGTGCTACGCTGAACACGGCCCGTGCGCATAAAAACACGGCGATTGCCCTGAAGACCCGCGCTTATTTAAACATGGGTCAATGGGCTAACGTGGTTACCGAAGCCAACAAAATTGTTTCGGCAACGGGGCCGTTCAGAGCAGCATCGGGCGTAGCACACCAGCTACAGGCGAATGTGCTGACTCCGTTTACGAACTACATCACGACAGAGTCGATTTTCTCGCTGCCCATGAGCAGCAACGACCTGCCCGGCGTTCAAAATGGTTTAGGCAGCTATTATCTGGCCGTTATCGGAATCGGTGATTACAGCCTGAACCCAACGGGCATTCTCGGAAACGCAGCCTTCGCTACTACCGACGCCCGCCGGGGATTGATCCGCAATGATTTTGCGAGCGATCAGGCCCGCAACCGTCTGACCAAGTTCCCGACTGGTCCGCAGCATACCGATTGGGTGCCGGTTATTCGGTATGCCGAGGTGTTGCTCAATCTGGCCGAAGCGAAAGCCCGCCTGACGCCAGCCGCTGCCGATGAGCAGGGATTAGCTTTGTTGAACGCCGTTCGGGGCCGCTCTAACCCAGCCGGGGTGTACACAGCCGCAACTCTGGCCGATGGAAAGGCTCTGACCGATGCGATTTTGCTGGAACGCCGGATTGAATTGCTGGGTGAAGGATTCCGGTCTAACGACCTCCTGCGCACTGGTCAGCCATTACCACCAAAAGGAACGATTCAGGCGGTTCCGGCTTCGGCATCGGTGTACATCTGGCCCATTCCACAATCGGAATTGAACGTCAACAAAGCGGCCGTTCAAAATCCATAGAGAAGATTGATTTGTTAGTAAAAAACCCTACTGCTGATGAGAAGTGGGGTTTTTTGTTGGTCGAGAAATTGTTTAGGGTTAATTTTTCGTCGCGTAGCGACCTAACAATAATGAAACAATGGGTTAGGTCGCTACGCGACGGTGAGCTTAGGTCAACCTGTTTTTGGCTACAAACATCAGGTCGCTACGCGACGAAAAAATAAGCTTAAACAACTTCTAATGCACGAATAGTTGGTATCTAAATCACGTAAAAATCAGCTTCACACAGGCTACGCTTACGCCAAACGCCAGCAGATAGCGTAGTGTTGGTACGTTGAACCGGTGACTGCCGAAATACCCGCCAAACAAGCCACCCGCGAAGGCCGCGCCAATCCAGCCGTAGAGTGCGGGGTCAGGCGAGTAGCCTTTACTGACCAAGCCGAACAGCCCCGACAGCGAGTTTACGAAAATGAACAGTGCCGATGTAGCGGCTACTTCTTTCAATCGCGCCCACCGGAACAGTAGCATCAGCGGACTCAAAATAATGCCTCCACCAATACCAATCATCCCCGACAATAGACCAATAACGCCCCCCGTTAGCAAGCCCGCGCCGAGTGGAATGGGCCGCGACTCTTCATCCTGACCGCGCACAGTCCAGATTAAACGTACCACGACCAACAGCAGACAAACGGCCAGCAACTGACGGTACAACGTATCGCTGAGTGGAATTTTAGCACCAATGAAAGCCAGTGGAATGCTCGCAATGGCAAACGGCCAGAAAGTGTTCCACCGAAAATAACCCGCCCGATAGAACTGCACAAACGAGATGGTTGAGACAAATAAATTCAGGATCAGGGCCGATGGTTTTGTCAACGCGGGCGAGATGCCGAATAGGGCCATTGTCGCTAAATAGCCACTGGCTCCGCCATGCCCAACCGACGCGTACACAAAGCCAACAGCAAACAGACAAACTAAAAAGAGAAATGAATAATCCATGAGCAAATAAGCGTTACTGTACTGTGCTTCAACACGAACGCAATAATTGCGAAAGGCAAACAGATGTCATCTTTATATTTCGATGACACAAAAAAGATGACATCTGTGCAACAATCGCAAACCCATCTGTGGGGCTGGTGTTCGTTATAAAACAATAATCTGTACGAAAGTTAACGGAATCAATCATGAATCCAGCCAAAATGCGCCAACTGTTTACCGTATGTTTCGTCGCTGTTTTCGCCGTTGCCCAGGCGCAATTGCCCGTTGATGGCACGCGCTGGAAAGGCGTTGTATTATCGCCCAATGATGCTCGGGTTGTGCTCGCGTTTCGGAATGATACGTTGCTTATTACGTCCGAAACCGATAACATGTCGCTGGAAACAATGCGCTATCAGCAAACGGGCGATACGTTGCGGCTCCAGAAACTGGCGGGCCAAACGCCCTGCGGTACAGGCGTTAGAGGTTTATATCGGCTGGTTTACCTCAACAATGGCGAAGGATTTACGTTACAACCCATCAGCGATGACTGCCTTGAGCGGCAAAATTTATTCGAGTCGAAAGCGACGTTTGCGCGCATCCGTCCGAACCTGAATCAGCCCCCGCGCAACTGGCCGTATCTCGACCCGACAACGGATTCGGTAGCGGGAATTAGTTTGTATAAAGCGTATGATTTGCTCAAAGGCCGACCGTCGGTGCCGGTAATTGTGGGCGTACTGGATTCAGGCGTCGATATTCTTCACGAAGATTTGCGCGATGTGATCTGGATAAATCCCAAAGAAGTTCGGGACAACCAGACCGACGACGATAAAAATGGGTATGCGGATGATGTCAATGGATGGAACTTTATGGGTGCCAAAGACGGAACGACGTATGAATATGACCAGCCCGAAATCACGCAGAC
>JANPJE010000178.1:0-30660 GCA_031425355.1 Spirosoma sp.
TCCACAATATCGGCAAGGTGGTAATGGCGGTCGATAACGGCTTTATAGTGCCCAGCCTCGATCAGTTCCCTGAAAAACAAGATGTCTTTTTTGCTATCGGTTGGGAGCGGGAATTTTACTTTTTTGCCGCCGAAGACTGGCGTTGTCAGGGCTAAAAAAATATTCTGTGATAGATACCCGAGTTCGGTTGAGAAGTAAATCCCGCCGGGTTTCAATAGCGGTTTACAACGAAAAAAAGAGCTTTTACCGACCGCATCCAAAACGACATCATAGAGCTGACCGTTTTTCGTAAAATCTTCGGTTGTATAGTCAATCACCCGACTGGCCCCCAGCGATTTCACTAACTCGAAATCCTTAGCCTTACACACGGCGGTAACATCGGCGCCATAGTGGCTGGCCAGTTGCACACAGGCAGAACCAATTGATCCGGTGGCGCCGTTGACAAGTATTTTCGGGGCATTCGCAAAATCTATTTTCCTTACGAGGTTCATACCCAGCATAAGTCCATCGCATACCGCAGCCGCTTCGGGATACGATATATTGGGGGGCATTGTGGCGATCGACGCACTTTCGGGCAGGCAAATATACTCGGCGTGTGTCCCGAATTTGGCCGTGCTCAACCCAAAAACCTGATCGCCCGGTTTAAACGTTTTAACCCCGTTACCGATGGTCTCAATTTCTCCGGCCAGTTCAGTGCCTAATATTGTGTTTTTCGGTTTGAAGAAGCCCGCAATTACTCTAACAATAAAATACTCAGGTTTTCTGAATCCGCAGTCGGTTCTGTTTACTGTTGTGGCGTGTATTTTTATAAGTACTTCGTTGTCTTTGGGGATTGGCTTGTCCACTTCCATGAGTTTAAGAACACTCGGCGGTCCATACTCTGTATAGACAACTGCCTTCATTTTTGTAGCCTTATTCATGTTATTTTTTGTGTAGGATGGGTTTGTATCGACAGGACAATTTGTAGTGACCTAATCACTCCCTGAATACCGACCGCTAATGTAACTGACTCTTCAAGTGCTTGATCCTGAGAATTATATAGCCGGTCAGCCAGCCCGTTTATCGGCATTTTTACCGTCCTCATCTCGCCAGGCCATCAGCAGAAAGGACGCTTACTGCGCCGGCGGCTCCAGGCGACGTTGGCTACCGCTACATCGAAGGGTAATATATTCGGAAACTCGCCGGATAAACGTACGTAGCGCCTTCCTGCGTTTGCGGCTATCAGCAAATCAGCAGAATCATGAAGTGCAATCGGAATAGGCAGTTTACGGGCCTTCACACGTACCGCAGCCACCCAATCTCGGGGTGAGATACCTTGTATCGGCCATACCATTTGCAAACCGGATACAAAGCAATAACCAAACTTATCCATACAAGATAAACCAGTCCGAGCGAAATGCCCGCGCCTGTGGGTCGGCCAAAATTCATCGGACCGGACGGAACATCAGCCCACGAGTAGCCCTGCAAAAGCGCCATCGCCAGCATGGACAAATGCACTAAATACCAGTGCAGGATGTAATAAAACATAGGCACTTTGCCGTACACCGTCAGCCAGCGTGTGAGGGCATTATCTACGCCGTCGGCAGAACTTAGAATCAGAAACATCAGGCCAAGCAGCAGTAAATCATACAGCAGCGAGGGCGGGTATTTCGTTACGTTGATGAATGACAGGAACGTGAGAAAGTCGGTTTTCTGACCAGCCCAGGGAGCCGGGTCACCATATACGTTCAAAAAACGAAGCAGTATGAACAGGGCCAACGCCCCTGATCCGATACGTAGCAGCAGCCGTTTTCGCTGTTCGATGGGCCGCTCCATCAACTGCCCGGCAGAAAAACCAACCAGCATAATTCCGAGCCAGGGAATAAGCGGGTAGCCTGCCAACAGCCCAAACGTCGGGCTGACCGGAAAGAAATCGGGTCGAAACAGCAATGCCCAGACAAACCGGGCTGCCGGGTTTGTAAATGCAGGTACGAGTTGCAGGATATTATGCCCAAACACAATCACTAACCCGATAATACCTACCCACTTGACGGGCAGTTTCGCCAGAAACGAAAGCAGAATTAACCCACCACCGATGGCGTAGATGACCTGTAGCATGATGGTTTGAAAGCGAATGTCGAACCAGAAAGCGAAGTTGACAATCGTGAGTTCGAGCAGGATCAGGACCAGACCTCGTTTCAACAGGAACCGGCGGGCGACCCGCGCATTTTCGTTCGATGCATTACGTTGTTTCAGCGATAGATAGGCCGATGTTCCCGACAAAAACACGAACGTTGGCGCACACAAATGGGTAATCCACCGGGTCAGGAAAATAGCCGGGGTTGTGGTCGCTAAGTCGGTCGGGTCTTGGGTTAGCGCGGTCGTGTGCAACAAATCGCGGACGTGATCCAGTGCCATGATGACCATAACCAAACCGCGTGTTATATCAATGGTCGTTACTCGCTTCATTCAGAGGATTTGATAAAGCTACTGATCACAAATTAATCTTACACGCGCATACTTTCAATAGCACCAGCCGCTTTGGTTGCCAATTCGATAATCATAGGTAACAAGTGTCCAAAGCGAGCATCCTGGCTGTGACCCTGTTTCCAGCGGGCGTAAATCTGCTGGGCAATCACGGCGTTTTTGTACAGCCCGAATACGTAGTAGAACGGAATATCGGTCAAGTCGCGGCCACTTCGTTCGGCATAGCGGGCTATTACGTCCCGTCGGGACAGATTACCGGGGAGCCACGTCAGGTTGAAGGTTCGATAAGCCGGACTGTCCGCTGCTTCAGACCAATAGGCCAGCGTCGCGCCCAAATCCATGAGCGGGTCGCCAACGGTAGCCATTTCCCAATCCAAAACGCCTTTGATTCGTGGCGTTGGTTCACCGGTTGCTTCGTCGGAAGCCAGCAGTACGTTGTCGTATTTGTAATCGTTGTGCAAAAAAGCCGGGGGCTGTTCGGACGGATAATTTTGCCGTAGCCACTCACCCACCTGATCCATCGCCGGAATTTTATCGGTTTTGGCATTGCCATAGCGTTTATGCCAGCCCTCCACCTGCCGTTGCACGTAACCGTCGGGTTTGCCCAACTGAATCAGGCCCGTTGCATGAATGTCTAATCCATGAATCGCTACCAGATTATCAACCAAGGCTTCGGACAATTGGCGCATCCGTTCGGGCGACAGATTTAATGTAGGCGCCATCGACGCCCGCAAAATCACACCCGAAATACGCGTCATGATGTAAAACGGCGCGCCCAGCACATCGGGCGATTCGCAGTAAACAACGGGCACCGGAATTTTGTCGTAATGCCCTTTAAGCAGGGACAACACCCGAAACTCCCGACCCATGTCGTGCCCGCCTTTTATGTTAGCTCCGACTGGTGGCCGACGCAGAACGTACTCATTATCAGCCGTTTTTAGCGCATACGTCAGGTTGGAAAATCCGCCCGGAAACTGTCGAACTTCCAGCACCGCCCCCATGTCGGGAGCGGATTGGCGCAGGTAATCATTCAGCGCGACCAAGTCAAGTTCTTCCCCCGCACGAACCGCGCGGGGAGCATTGGAAGGTATCATAAAAAAGAAGAATGAATGAGCAAAAGACCGGGCTGGCGTACCAGTGAAAAGATGAGCAAGCCCTTTTCAGTCTTTCACTCTTTCGCCAATTTAAAGTTGTTCAGCCTGCATCATCTGGCGAAACTGGCGCAGTTCCCGGGCTTTCTGTTTGATATCCAGGCCGTATTTCTTCAGAATACTGGCCGCTAAATTTTGTTTGTGCACCTCGTCGGCACCATCCCAGATGCGGGCACCGCGTTCATGGCGATACATAGCCGACAGCACCGTGTCGTCCGTTACGCCCAACGCGCCATGCACCTGAATGGCCCGGTCGAGCACCCGCAGAAACGCGTTTGCTACGTAAAATTTTATGGCCGATACTGCATCGCGGACGTTGCTCACACCCACCGTGTCGATCATGTGCGCCGTGTTGAGCACGTACAACCGGCAGGCGTCAATTTCGGCCCGGCTTTCGGCAATAAAATCCTGTATAAACTGCTTTTCGCCCAGCATTACACCATCTTCAATCTCGCGCGTGGCGGCCCGTTTGCATAACAGATCGAGGGCTTTTTCGGCGTTCCCCACCCAGCGCATACAGTGGTGCACGCGTCCCGGACCGAGCCGTTCCTGCGCCAGCCGAAAACCCATGCCTTCGCCCGCAATGACGTTTGACACCGGCACCCGACAGTTGGTGTATGTCACCTCCGAATGGCTAAACCAGCCTTCGCCCGCTTCGCCGAAAACGGGAATATTGCGTTCTATTACAAAGCCTGGTGTGTCGGTTGGCACGATAATCATGCTGGCCCGTTGGTGCGGTTCGGCATCGGGGTCGGTCACGGCCATCACCACCGCAAACGCTGCCCCATCTGCCGACGACGTGAACCATTTCCGCCCATTAATGACGTATTCGTCCCCAACACGAACGGCGAGAGTAGCCATACGGGTGGGATTCGACCCCGCAAATTCAGGTTCGGTCATCGAAAAACACGACCGAATTTCGCCCGCCATGAGCGGTTTCAGATAGCGTTGGTTGAGTTCGGCAGAAGCAAATTTATGGAGCAGTTCGGTGTTGCCAATGTCGGGAGCCTGACAGCCGAATACGTAATGCCCGAAAAACGGCGCGTGGGCGAGTGCTTCACTAATTTGCCCGAATTCGCAGAGTGTAAGGCCGTGCCCTCCTTCCATTTGAGAAAGATGCAGTCCCCATAAACCTGCGGCTTTCACCTGCTGGCGCTTCTGGTCGAGAATCGGAATAATCGCACCGAGATTATGATGCGAGAAGCTGCTTTCGAGCGGAATCAGTTCGGTTTCGACAAATTCGCGAACCTGAGCCAGTAACGGCCTGACGCGCTCGGTGGTGAAAATCGTTTCCATAGTTGGTTTACCTAATAAGAGGCAAATTATGGTATTTTTCTCACCTAAAATAGCAAATGAGCACGGAGGTTGTTTCTCTTGCGTTCAATCCATAGGTTAGGCAAAATGAACAACATATGGCAACTGTACACCGATTTGCCGGCTTAATCCAATTCCGCGCTCCGTCCCTGCAACCCGCCCGTATGAACGGCCACGACCGTTGCGCCATCAGGGAAAAGGCCCCGCCGGGCGAGGTCGTAAATACCATAAAGCATTTTGCCGGTATAAACCTGTTCTAAACGTATGCCTGTTTTCTGTTCAAACGCCCGAATAAAATTCAGCAGTTCGGGCGTGGTTCTGGCGTAGCCGCCGAAATGGTAATCGTATATCTGACGATACGTTGCCGTCGATTCCGGCAACTGCAAGATGCTGTCGGAGATCTTCAACACCATAAACCCAAGTACGTTCGTTTCCTTCGGAGCCGACTGTGCCAGTCCGGTCACTGTGCCACCTGTACCCACGGGGCAGCAAATGTAATCGGGAGTATGGCCCAATTGCGCGATAATTTCGGGAATGATTTCTGCCGTACCCCGAATGGCGAGGTCGTTCGTGCCACCTTCGGGGACAACGTAGCACGGGCCAAATTGAGCAGTCAGTTCGTCCAGAAAATCCGGCGTGTCTTTCCGGCGATACGTATTCCGGCTTACGAAATGAAGTTGCATCCCAGCCAACTGGCAGAACGTTAGCGTTTTATTTAGTGGTCGACGGGCCAGTTCTTCGCCCCGGACAACGCCAATAGTCCGGAAACCAAATACCTGACCAGCCGCAGCGGTGGCATACAAATGATTGGAATACGCTCCACCAAAGGTCAGTAGGGCAGAAAAACCGTGCTCACGGGCCGTCAGCAGATTATGCTTCAACTTGCGCCATTTATTACCCGATACCAGCGGGTGCAGCAGATCATCGCGCTTTACGAACAGCCGGATGTTGACCCGTTCGGGAAAGGGATCATTCAGGCGTTGAAGCGGAGAGTTACCAACCAAATAAGCCAGTTGCCGGGCAAGTTCGTCCATAATCCGTAGTTTTGTAATTCATTCAATTCAGCTAACGTAACGGGCGATATTTGGCTTCCTAGCCCCGTTACAATGGCAAATCTGAGAAAATAGTGGCGGAAATAGACGACGAGTTACCCGAAGACGACGAATTATACGAACATCACCGCATTGTGGTGGACAAAGGACAAAGTCCGTTGCGTGTTGACCGCTTCCTGATGGACCGGCTCCAAAACGCCACGCGTACCAAAATTCAGGCCGCTATCGACGCCGAATCGGTGCGGGTGAACGACCGGCCCACCAAAGCGAGTTACAAAATCAAACCAGATGATATTATTACGATATCGCTGGCACATCCGCCCCGCGATACCGACGTCAAGCCCGAAAACATTCCGCTCAACATTGTTTTTGAGGATGATGATGTGCTGGTGCTCAACAAACCGGCGGGCATGGTCGTCCATCCAGCGCATGGCAACTGGGACGGTACGTTGGTCAATGCCTTGGTTTATCATTTTCAAAACCTGCCGACTTCGCGCAACGGCGAAATCAGGCCCGGTCTGGTCCATCGAATCGACAAAGACACGTCGGGGTTGATGGTGATTGCCAAAACCGAATTCGCCATGACATTCCTGGCCCGGCAATTTTTTGAACACACCATCGAGCGAACCTACAACGCGCTGGTCTGGGGAGTTCCTAAACCACCCGACGGCACCATAACCGGGTATATCAACCGCAGTTTAAGAGACCGGAAGATGCAGATGATCTACGATGACGAAACAAAAGGTAAGTGGTCCGTTTCGCATTATAAATTGCTGAAAGACATGCGCCATATTGCGCTGATGCAGTGCAATCTGGAAACGGGCCGTACCCACCAGATTCGGGCGCACTTCAAGCACATTGGTCATCCGCTGTTCAACGACGCTATGTATGGGGGCGACCGGGTTCTGCGCGGCAGTCCGGCAGGCAGTTATAAAGCCTTTGTTGAGAACACCTTTAAATTACTGCCCCGACAGGCTCTGCACGCCAAATCGCTGGGGTTCACGCACCCCCGCACCCGCCAATGGCTCCAGTTTGATTCTGATCTGCCCGACGATTTTCAGGCAGCATTGACTAAATGGAGTAAGTACATTGTCGAGTAAGTGAGGCCCGGTATATGGCAAGTTTTCAGCCCACTGTTTTAGCTGTGGGTTCAGTGCATTGATTTAGTATCTTGCTCCTTCATTTTACGCACTCCACCATTTTCACCCATTCACAACCCTATGATTTCAATTCGTCCTGGTACCCTTGAAGATATACCCGAAGCGTTCGAATTAGTTATGGAACTGGCCGTTTATGAACGAGCAGCCGATCAGGTTACGAATACCGTTGAACAAATGGCCCTCGATGGTTTTGGCCCCAACCCCCTTTTCGGGATGATTATGGCTGAAGATTCGGATAGCAAAAAAATCGTCGGTATGGCCTTGTATTTCTTCCGATACTCGACCTGGAAAGGCAAACGACTGTATCTGGAAGACATCATCGTGACGGAAGATTTCCGGGGTTACGGTGTTGGTAAGTTGCTGCTGGATGCCACCATTGACATGGCCCATGAAACCCACTGCACCGGCATGATGTGGCAGGTTTTGGACTGGAATGAGCCTGCCATCGGTTTTTATAAGCAGTTTGGTACCCGCTTCGACGACGGCTGGACAAATTGTCATTTGGATTTTTAGAGGAGAAAAGAGAGGAGAGGGAAGAAAAGAGGAAGGGTACAAAACACTTAATCCCTTTCTCTCTTTCCTCCCCTCCTCCCTTTCCCACCGCTCCTCCCTTTTCTCCCTTTCCTCCCCCTAATTCCCTATCTTTGCGCTTCCGAGATAGACATTTAGCATGACGTATCGTCAACAAAAAGCCCTTCGCGTTGCGGGTTGGGTGTTTCTAAGTATATTCTTACTGGCCCTTACAGGTGCTGGCATCGCCTATTCAAGACGAGAAAGCCTGTTAAAAACCGCGCTCGAACGTGGCATCCGCAAGGCGAAGCGGGATTATAACCTCAATGTTCATATCGGTTCGGCGAAGTTTACCGGCTTGAGTTCGCTGGCCTTTACCGACATTTCGGTGGTTCCTGAAAACCGCGATAGCCTGGCCCGTATCCAGCGCGTCGAGTTGGACGTTCGGTTCTGGCCGCTGCTGGCGGGAAAAATCGGATTATCGGGCATGACGCTCGAAAATGGTCTGATTCAGGTCATCAAACGGGATACGCTGACCAATATCGATTTTCTATTACACCGAAAGCGCGACTCGACGGCTATAGTCACCTCATCTGTTGAGACGAGCCGCCGGACGAATCTCGCCGATGTTACCGAAAACTTAATCGACAATATTTTATCCAAAATTCCCGATGATCTGAATATTCGCAATCTGGAATTTCGGGGAGTAGACGTCGGCAATGACAGCATCAACCTGCTTACTCAGACGGCGGTTATCAAAAATGAAAACGTTACGTCGACGATAAACCTGAACGGCAATCAGGCAACCTGGCATTTGACAGGCACCGCCGATCCGCGCGACCGGGAGTATAATTTGGCCCTGTATGCCGAAGATCAGAACGGCCGTCCGAAGCCAATTGAATTACCCTACATTCAGAAAAAATATAACCTCAAACTACAAGCCGATACGATCCGGGCCGAGTTACGGGATGTGGACCGGTCGGGGGGCGAATTTCGGCTGGAGGGAGCCGGCTCTGTAACAAATCTGCGAATCAATCACCCGGCCATTGCCCGTATGGATGTGCTGGTGAGTCGGGCCGCTATGGACGCTAACCTATTTGTGGGTGAGAATTACGTGGGCGTTGACAGTTCTTCGACGCTGCATCTCGGCGAAATCAGCGCGCGGCCCTTTGTAAAATACACCCTTCCTGAAACTCCGGGGCAGACCACCAAAGTGTATGATTTACAGCTACATACCGATATGCTGGACGCACAATCGCTGTTCAATTCGTTTCCGCAGGGGTTGTTCGAGTCGCTGGAAGGTATGCAGGTTTCAGGCAAACTAAAATACGATTTAGCCTTTCAATTGGATACCGCGCTCCCCGATTCGGTCAAGTTTAACTCGGGTCTGACACAGGACAATTTTCGCGTACTTAAAATGGGCCGGACCAATTTTGCAGAAATCAACAAACCGTTTGTCTACACGCCCTACGAAAAAGGCAAGCCCGTTCGCAACATCGTTATTGGCCCCCAAAACCCCGATTATACCCCCCTGAACCAGATTTCGCCCGATTTGCGAAACGCGCTGCTCACCTCGGAAGATTACAATTTCTTCACCCACAAGGGATTCAATGAGAAAGCATTCCGGGTGTCGATTGCCACGAATTTCAAGGAAAAATCCTTTAAGCGGGGAGCCAGTACTGTGTCGATGCAATTGGTAAAAAACGCGTTCCTGAACCGAAACAAAACCATTTCGCGCAAAATTGAGGAGATTTTGATTGTCTGGCTCATCGAAAACGAGCGCATCGTTCCCAAAGAGCGGATGTATGAGGTATACCTGAACATCATTGAGTGGGGACGTAACATCTACGGCATTGGCGAAGCGGCCCGCTACTATTTCGCCAAAGGTCCGGCGGATCTGAATCTTGGGGAAAGTATTTTTCTGGCTTTTGTTGTACCGCGCCCGAAAGCGGCTCTGAACTGGTTTGTTCCGGGTGGTACGTTACAATCTCGCAACGTACGGGGTTACTTTAAACTCATTGGCCGGATTATGGCCCGTCGTGGCCTCACCACACCCGATTCGGGTGCGTATGGATTTTACGATGTTCGCGTGCGGGAAGGTTTGCGCCGGGAAGTCGCTCCGGTCGATTCGCTGTTTCAGAGCGATAGCCTGATGACCGAACCGACTGACGAAGTTGATGAAGACGGTACAGGTTTTGGTAATTTCTTCCGCCAGTTATTCAAAGGCAAACGAAACGAGGAGAAGCGCGAAGAGACAACCCAGCCGACTGTGCAACCCAATCGCACTGATGCCCCTCCTGTCGAATCTGCCCCGGCAGACACCGTTAAAACCCGTAAGCAACTTCGGCAGGAACGACGGGAACAAAAACGACGGGAAAAGGAAGCGCAGGACGCGCTGGAAAACAGCACCCAATAACCTCCACACCAAATTAACCAGACTTTTATTTATGAAAACATTGATTCGGCTTTTGCTGGTTGTGGTCGTGCTTGGCGGCATCGTTTTGTACGTAGTTTCCCGGCAAAACAACACCTCCTTCACACCACAAACTATTGACTTAACCGTTGACTGTCAGGATGTTGAGAACGTACTGGTTACCTCGACGGTCAATGTTGTTGTCAGAAATCTGTCGTCGCGTTCCCATAACGACGTGTCCGTGAAAATAGTCGCGCTTGATGAATCGGGGACCGTGCTGAAAGAAAAATACACGACATTTTCGCGCACACTTTCTCCCGGAAGCAATTTCGACAAACCGGTCACTTTACCCGCCGAAACCAAACGTTGCGACTGTACAATTGTCAGTTCACATCCGCTACGATAATTGGTTTCAGGGGAAACGTCAGGTAATAATAGGAAATGGTCAAGTATGGTCAAACCTTGACTATCCTGACCACTTTTGACAATTCCTGACCAACCCTGACCCCTTCCTGACGTTTGTTAATCCAGCAAATCGGGTCGTCGAATGCGGGTTCGCTCCAGGGCCTGTTCATGACGCCACTCGTCAATTTTGGCTTCATGGCCTGACAATAAAATATCCGGTATGCGGTGGCCTTCAAACTCTGCCGGGCGGGTATAAACCGGGGGAGCCAGTAAATTATCCTGAAACGAATCGGTCAAAGCTGAGGTTTCGTCGTTTAATACACCGGGCAACAGCCGGATAATGGCATCGGACAACACACACGCAGGCAGTTCTCCCCCACTCAATACGTAGTCGCCAATGCTAATTTCTTTGGTGATAAAGATCTGCCGAACCCGCTCATCAACGCCTTTATAATGCCCACACAGAATAATCAGGTTCTGACGCAGCGACAACGTATTGGTCGTTTGCTGATTTAGCCGTTCGCCATCGGGCGTCATGTAAATAACCTCATCATACTGACGTTCAGCCTGTAGCGTCCGGATGCAACGGGCAATCGGTTCAATCTGCATGACCATACCCGCGCCCCCGCCAAACGCATAATCGTCAACGCGCCGGTGTTTGTCGGCGGTGTAGTCGCGCAGGTCATGCACGACAACCTCTACGTAGCCTCCCTGTTGCGCCCGCTGCAAAATGGAATGAGCGAAAAAACTGTCTAACAAACGTGGCAGACAGGTAATGATATCAATCCTCATCAGTATCGTCCGGGCTGGTGTCAGTTGAGATACGTTCAGTCGGGCGGTGTTCAGTTTCGTCGCCGTCGGTTTCCGGTTTGTCCTTTTCGTTCTCTTCCATATAAATAGCCAACAGGCCATCGGGAAGTGCTACGTTGAGCTTCTGGTTAGCGCGGTCCACCGTCCGAACAATATCGCTGTTGATCGGAATCAAGACTTCTTTGCCCTGATAATCCATGGCGATCAGGTCCTGCGCATTCATGGCATACACGCCCCGCACGATTCCCAACTCACCGGCTTCGGCATCAACAATCTGATAACCAACGATTTCGTGAAAATAAAACCGGGTTTCGTCTGTAATGGGTTCTAACTCATCTAAGGGCAGGAAAGCTCCGCAATTAATGAGTCGTTCGGCCTGCTCGATGGTGTCCACGTCTTCAAACGCAATGATGGCACGGCTACCTTTTACGATGGCGATGGACTCGATAAAATACGGAATCAAATCACCCTTCACTTCCAACAGAACCGACTCTAAATCAGCGTATTCGGCAGCGTTGTCAACGTCTAAGAAAAGCACTAACTCACCACTAACGCCGTGCGTTTTGGTGATATGGCCTACCTGATAACAATCATCTTTAGTCATATGTAAGGCGGCAAGGAAGCCGCATAATTAGTATAAACGCGGTTTCCCATCGGAACACCGACCAACTACGTAACGCATAAAAAAGAGCCTGCCCATAGCTGGACAGGCTCTTTTTTCAACAGATAGTCAATCCGCCGAAGCGGTCAAAAATTATTCGGCAGCCGGTTTCTCTTCAGCCGCCGGAGTTGCCTCAGCGACAGGCGTGTCAGCAACCGGAGCAGCTTCCACTGCGGCAACTTCAGCAACAGGAGCTTCTTCAACCGGAGCGGCTTCAGCAGCAGGTGCTTCCGCTACGGGAGCTTCTTCAACCACTGGAGCAGCCTCCACTACTGGAGTTTCCTCCGCTACAGGGGCTTCCTCAACAGCCGGAGCAGTCTCTGCGGCAACTTCAGCAACTGGAGTTTCTACAGGGGCAGCTACTTCAGCAACCGGAGCCTCAGCAGCAGTTTCTACGGGGGCAGTTTCCGCTATGGGAGCTTCTTCTGCTACCGGAGCAACCTCGGCTACTACAGCAGTTTCCACTGCAGGCTCTTCTACCTTGTTTTTCTTGGCAATCGCTTCAGTACGGGCTTCGTTTACCTTTTTCTCAGCGTCCAAACGAGCGGCACGCGACTGCTCTTTGGTTTGCGTCTTGGTATCGGCAGCACCGGCTATGCGGTTCTCTTTCTCGCCCTTCCAGGTTTCGTATTTCTCATCGGCCTGATCCTGCGAGATAGCACCTTTGTTCACACCCACCTGTAAGTGTTTGCGGTACATGATGCCTTCATGCGACAATACCGAACGCGCGGTATCGGTCGGTTGGGCACCAACCATGAGCCAATAAACGGCCCGTTCTGATTTCAATACGACCGTTGATGGGTCGGTGTTGGGGTTGTATGAACCGATTTTCTCGATAAATCGGCCATCGCGAGGAGAGGTTGACTCTGCTACTACGATGTCATACATCGCCATTTTCTTGCGTCCACGACGCGCTAAACGAATTTTAACAGCCATTTGTGCTTGTTTGGTTTTGATGGGAGACGCACTCCCTCGTAAAACGTGGCCGCAAAGGTACGAAAATAGTTTGTGTAGTGGCTGTTAACGACTATAAATAGTTTGTGGTATTCCGTTTGCGGTCAATCCCGTGATTTTAGTAACCTTCAGCTTCGTAATGAGTAAACTAAATACTTTATTGGTTCAAAACGTAGCAGTACACGCGTAGCCAGCGATTACCCGAAAATAAAAAGAGTTCCTTTGATGCACTAAATTTGAAGAGTGATAGAAACGATAGGTATTATAACATCTCACAATAATTAAAACAGTGCAAAATAAAATAAGAAAAGTTCAAATACATACATATAATACGGCAATACTTTCGCACATTTGAGCATTAGCGGTCATTGTAAGACACTGTACAGACGAACCACTTTTAGAAAACAAAATAATTAAATATAGAAATATGACTGACAATAAAAAAGGAAATGTTGGAAATGGAATTGCTTTTGGAGCCGCACTTGGACTTCTATTTGGATTGATTTATGGCAATAAGTCAGGAAACGTTTCACAAAGTATTGCTTTTGGACTTGCTATTGGTGTAGCAGTCGGTGCTATTTTCGATTTTGTACTAAAACGGAGATGATATTGAAAAGAGCAACGAATTGGTAACAATTTTTAAAATTTCAAGTATGACAAATCAAAATTTTAACCTAAACAGAGGGTCGCGGCTTAACTGAGTTTATGATCGAAGAAAACTGGTTGATAAATAGGCATATTATCGCGTCATGAACCAATATTGACCGCTACGGTAGACCGTTTGAAAAAACAAATCGTTCGCCGGGCCAGCCGCTTGATAAGCGTTCGTAGGATGAAAAGCTTTGAGCGCAAGCTTTTCATCCTGTCTTTTATTTCTATCCAGACGATTTACAACTTATCAAAGCAAAAATTGACTGGATTTACGAAGCGATTTCCATAAAAAAAGAAGATCTTAAGAGCTTTGATGTTTCAAGAATATTTTCTGTCTTTTAGCACAGGTTTATGCTCATTGATATTCCGAGCAATCTAATTCTTTCTATGAATGGAGACGATATTGTTTATTACGCAGAAAACTTAAGTAAGCTCTTAGCGGATCAAATCTTCGCCAGTGTTCTTTACAACGTTTTCCAACTTTGAAAGTCCGCTACAAACACAACTATTCATTAAATTCTGGTTGGACTAAGACTGTTGCTAACAGGGGTTTGGCGTTATAAGGGCAGACGAATATGGGCTGTAGTTCAATATTTCACTTCAGCTTTAGTGCAAGACTGAAGCTGAAGTGCCTTGATTTACCCACCATCGAAAAGTTCTAAACCGTTATCAGTAATTTAAAACGATGACTATAAAAGAAGAAAGTTTCAAAGAAAACGTTGAGATATTTGTTTGCAGATTAAACAATGCTTTTGTTGAAAGAGTTATTTTATTCTTAGACGTAGAGCCAACATTTGATAAGATCACTGTTCCCTTTGAATTTGACTATTCGTTTTGTATAATAATGATCATCAATAATAGTAAGTATAAAGTATAAATTTATCTCTGCTGCAACTTCTGATGGAACGGAAACATTCTGGACAGAACAAGTCGAAGAAATAGCGGAGGGGCATAAAGTAATAGAGATAAACGCAAGTATTAAAAGTATTGAGATAGAAAGTACAAAAGACTTCAATTATCCTTTTAAGATGTCATTTCAGTTTGACAACATGCAGATATTTCTTTACTATGGAGATATCTACGATAACATTGATGGGACGCTAAAGTATAATTTAAACGATGAAATGATTTTAGTTTTTGACGAAAGACAGGAAGCGATGAAGTTTGAAAAGCTTATAAGCCACGGCTAACATAAGTATTGTCGATAGTGGGACTGGACGTTGGAGCAATCGGTCGTGTATAGCTATTATCTTCGGTTGGACAGGCCAAATTCTAATACCCAAAAACGCCATTTTCAAACTATTGGCTAACACAAAAATGGCTTGTGAAGAGGCAGGCCACAGGAACACCAAAACAAAAAACCTTCGCAATACGAGTCTATAAGCCGGGTTCTGTCCTCCGGCTTGCACCGAATGGCTTATCATTTATCTGGGATGGTCGTCACCGACCACCTCGTTCGACCTACCCGCGTCGGCATTCAGCTTACGCTGAAACGGGAACGAGCCGCCCCACATCCGACGCTTATTTGGTCTTTCAGCCCCTAAGGTTTATCCTGCCCCACCGGTCACCCGTTGGGCGGTAGGCTCTTACCCCACCTTTTCACCCTTACCGGAGTTGGTTGATTGGTTAATTAGTTGATTGGTTTGTCAGTATAAACCAGTCAACCTATTAACTAATTAGCCAATCAACCAATCCCGGCGGTATATTTTCTGTGACACTGGCTGTCGAATGGCCGTTCCCAGCCATCCGCCTTCCCGTTAGGAAGTAGGGTGCCCTATGCTGCCCGGACTTTCCTCATCCCACCAATGGCGGAACGCGATAAGCCGACTCGTATCGCTCAGGGAGGGCAAAGGTACGACCGTAGTGTCGGTTTCTCAAAACCGATAGACTTATTAAGTGATGAATGTCGGTTTTGAGAACCGCGCGGGCGGCCCCCCCAACACCACAATCATATTAGTTTTAAGAGATTGACATCACGGCCTATCCGACCATACTTGACAACTTTTTGACAACCCCTGACAACCTAATTTACAACCCATCTACTTTCACGTCGATGCGGCCACGGGCGTTCACGACGGCGAGCAGAGCGGTGGACGTCAGGTAGACCTGGTCGGGACGGATTTCGTCGATGCGACCGTTAATCGTGACGCCTTTGGCAATTTGATTATTTTTCAATCGCTCCTGCAACAGCTTTTGCATATCAGCGATTTGCGAGCCGACCGGAATAGTCAATTGCTTCTCGAGAGTGCGGGCAAAAGTGCCTTTCAGCAGCCAACTCGCCGACCGGGCCAGTACGTTTTTTGTATCTAAATCATACTGAAGGTCTTTCAGCGAAATCGTCTGGTCTTTCGCGTCGTAATACGGTCGGCCACGCAGGTAAATATCGCCGTTGATCGTGCCTTTCAGACCGGCCTTGATAATCAGGTTATCATTCTGGCCGTACATGTCCATGTCCGTGATAGTGATTTCATTACCGCTAAATGAAAACGATTTCCCGACGAATTCTGCCGCCACTAACTTAGCCGCTTCCGGGTATGTCGCTTCGCTCAATAACCCAATCTGAAAATCATCTTTCACAGTCGATACCACTGTCAGGTCGGGCAGCGATACCACCGGAGGCACGTCCGGTTTAGCCCCGGTGGTCGTAAGCGTGTAGCCTTCAATACCGATGGTTGACCGGATTACCCGCCCCTCGAAACGCAGGGGAGTAATGAGCACGCGCTTCGGTACGACCTGTAAATAAGTGCGGTATTTCTCGGAGATCAGATACGGTTCGCGGAGGGTGTTCCAGGCTTTCAGGACGGGCGTTCGGAGGTCAACATTCCGGCGAACCTGCTGGTCGATGGTTTTAGTTATATCGCCTAAGTTCTTATCAATCAATCGACTAACGATATTCGTAATTGGGATATTCACACCCACTACGTTCACCGTCGGTCGGCGAACCCAGCCGTAACCGTCGGCCTGCGTTTGGGTGTGTACGGACCAATCGCGGTCGAGATCGAATTTCGTTTTGAAGCGAAGGTCAATCTCAAATTCCGTCTCTTTATACTGCGTGAAACCCAGCACCGATACGCCCGCTTTCGCCCAGATTTTTAACGGAACAGTAAAATGAAAGAGGCTGTCTTCTGCCGTTACGAGAATGGTGCCGCGCTTCCAGACTTTCGCCATAAACTGGTCGTTGCTGTTGTCGGTGAGGCTGTTATCCTCATAAATCAGTCCGTTTACTTGTGCGTTGATTTGCCGCTCAACATCGTTCAGCGCAATGGACACGGGCACATGGACGGTGGATAAAAAACGCTCATTTCGGACTTCCATTTCGGTGGTGTTATACGCTTCTTTGGGGGCTTTGGTGTTCAATCGATTGCCCGACGGCTGTCCGCAACTTAGCAGGAAAAAGCTAAAACCCAGAGATACGCAGAGTAAAAAGAGAGATACACAGAGTTCTTTCTGTCTTCTCTGCGTACCTCCTTTTTCACTGCTCATCTCCGTCGGTCCGTCGGTGCGGTAACGACGCCAAAAGCGCACTCTATTTAATCGTGACTTTTGTGGCACCATAACCAAACTTCTGTTTCTGAGCGTCTTCAAAGAATTTAACGTTCGGGTGTTTGCCTAATCGTTTGTGCAGTTCCGTTCGGAGGGCACCGCTACCGAGGCCGTGAATGAACGTAATGTCGTTCATACCGCTGGCAATAGCATTTTCGAGGGTTTTGTCGAAGGTTTCGAGCTGAAGTTTCAGCAAATCAGCCGGGCTGCGCTTGCCCTCCCCTTCGGGCAGTAACACTTCGATATGCAGGTCCACAACGCCCGTTGGTCGCTCGACGGAAATGCCCGCCGAATCAGAATTTGGCCTGAACATTTCGGCTTTTAACTGTTCGGGATTAATAACGCTTTGTGTTCCCAACGCCTGCCGATTACTGCTCGGCGTTTGGGGCAACGGTTCAACGGCTTCGGCGTCCAACTGCGTCAGGAAACCGGGGATATTCAGCACAGGCACGGTTGTTTTCTGTTTGAAAAGTGTTGTAGCCCGTGCTTTGAACCGCTTCATGAACGGTTGCCTCAACGACGATTTCCCGGCCCGAAACCACAGTCCCTGCAACACGAATGTCGGCCAGTTCTCAAATTCTGCGTGAGCATACAGATCGTTCATTTTTTGCTGCGATTTCGGGTTCAGCAACCCACTATGCATCCCCCGAAACTGAACTCCTCCCCCGGTGGCCGTCGACTCCTCACCCAATGCATACGGGAATTCCCAATCGGTATTGTTAATGAGGTGAAGCGTGTACTCGCGGTCGTTAACGGGCATAAAGGCTAAGTAAATACCCTGGTTTGCCAGAATGGCCGGAGCCGATGGAGTCGTCGTTTTCTGTGGCGCATAAACGCTTGTTTTAAGCAATCGTTCGGCTTCCAGTGGCGAAACGGGTACTAATTCCGAGCGCATAACCGGAATACGGAAGCCATCTTCAATCTCAATTTCAATCATATCGCCGGGTAAAAACCGCGATACAACACCCTGTTCTTTCGCCCGGAGCAGCCGGACCCTATCGCCAATGTTCATGATAGTTGTTCATTTAAAGTTGCCACTGCACCAGCGGACCGACTGAGTTTCATAGAAGTAGAGGAAATACACAACGCTTGGGATTGTCTCTGTGAAACTCAGTCGGTCCGCTGGTGCGGTAATAACTTCTTCCAATTTCATCAAATGTATAACGGATATAACCGGGAATCGCTTTCAACTTTTCATGAATCGAGTAAGCCATCCAGATCTTTTAACGTAACGCCCGTGATCTGCAACCGAAACGCCGAGTTTATTAAATACATAATTTTATCCACGGCCAATACGTGCGACAAGCCCTGTTCGCGAATATTAGAAATGCAGTTTCGGCGTTCGTCGGTCAGGCCGGGTTGGGGCGCGTAGGTGATGTAGGCTCCCATGCTATCGAAGGAACTCAGGCCCGGTCGCTCGCCAATCAGGATAATAGCCAGCCGGGGTTGCAGAAGTCCACCAATGGCATCAGTTATGGCAACGCGCCCTTGTTCAACCACAACTATTGGCGCGAGCGAATAGCCTGATTGTCTGGCCTTTTCGACCAATAGACAGGCAACTGAACCGGCATTTTTGTGGATAGCTGTTGCCGAAAGTCCATCCGCAATGATGATGCTGATGTCGGCGGGCGAGTTGTTGAGTTGCCGAAGTTTCTCGCTGGATGAGTCGTTTAACAAGCGGCCCAGATCAGGGCGTTGCAGGTACGTATCGCGGTTGTCGGCCTGACTCTGAACCGAATAAACCGGCAATCCTGTAGCCGACAGTTCGGCTTCTAAATCCGCTACGTTCAGTTGAGAATAAACGGCGTCTTTGGCGTGAGCATGGGCCAGTCTGAACTGCAATGACTCCCGAAGGGGTATCGAAACGCCGGTTTTTCCCAGCGCAATACGGGCGTTGGTAAATGCCTTTAACGCTTCCCACTCGTCGGGTTCTGTGCCTTTTCGGAGTTCGTTCATGCCGGAAGCAGGGCCGCGTAAAGTTGTTTCTGGAGCGCATTCGATAGCCGGTTTCCCTGATTGTCCATGATGCCCTGCCGGAGCAACCACCCGTCGAATTCCGGAGCCGGTCGCAGACCCAGTACCCGGCGCAAATAAAGTGCGTCGTGAAACGAAGTAGACTGGTAGTTGAGCATAATATCGTCGGCACCGGGAATACCCATGATGAACGTAACCCCCGCCACGCCCAGCAGGGTCAGCAGCGTGTCCATATCGTCCTGGTCGGCTTGGGCGTGGTTGGTATAGCAAATATCCATGCCCATCGGCAAGCCCATAAGTTTACCGCAGAAATGATCTTCAAGACCGGCGCGAATAATCTGTTTGCCATCGAACAGGTATTCCGGGCCAATGAAGCCAACGACCGAGTTGACCAGAAACGGATTATAGTGCCGTGCAACGGCGTAGGCCCGTACTTCGCAGGTTTGCTGATCGACGTTGTGATGCGCCCCGGATGATAACGAGCTGCCCTGCCCCGTCTCGAAATACATCACATTGTTACCCAACGTACCGCGCTTCAGCGATAAACCCGCTTCGTAGGCTTCCTGCAAAATAGCCAGATTGACGCCGAAACTGGCGTTCGCCCGCTGGGTTCCGGCAATGGATTGAAAGACCAGATCGACCGGCACCTGCTGATTCATCAGTTCCAGCGTCGTCGTAATATGGCTCAGCACGCAACTTTGCGTCGGTATTGAAAATCGCTCCCGCAACCCATCCAGCATGTACAATAAACGCGACGTTGCCGCCGGGCTGTCCGTTGCCGGATTGATACCGATCATCGCGTCGCCACTGCCATACAGCAGCCCATCAATGATACTGGCCGCTATTCCCTTCGCATCATCGGTCGGGTGATTGGGTTGGAGTCGAACAGACAAATGCCCTGATAACCCCTGCGTATTTCTGAACCGCGTTATGACTTCGCACTTTTTCGCTACCAGTATCAAATCCTGATTACGCATTAGTTTCGAGACGCCAGATACCATTTCGGGGGTTAGTCCGGGCGCGAGTTGTTGCAACGTAACGGTATCGGCTTCGTCGGAGAGCAACCAGTCGCGCAGGTCGCCGACGGTGAAATGGCTGATGGGCGCGAAGGCGGTTTTGTTATGATTGTCGATGATCAAGCGCGTTACGTCGTCGGTTTCGTAGGGGATAACCGCTTCGTTCAGGAAGGTGGTCAGCGGCACATCGGCGAGGGCCATCTGGGCGGCTACCCGTTCTTCGTAGCTCTCGGCCAAAAGCCCCGCCAGCCCATCGCCCGACCGAAGCGGACTCGCCTTCGCCAGCAGTTCTTTCAAATCGGCAAAGCGATAGGTGAAGTTATTGATGGTGAATGGATAAGGCATGTTTTGACTGAGTTGAATTACGTTTGGAGTTCACCCCACCCCAACCCCTCCCCTGTTTTCAGGGGAGGGGCTAAAAAGTCCCGGTTTGCTCCCCTCCCCTCATTTTAAGGGGAGGGCCGGGGGTGGGGTAAATTACTGTGCATTAACTTATTTCAGCTTCCCACGCCTGTTTGCTTTTCCGGTATTTTCCTGATACGTAGAATATGATTCCAACAACCAGAAGTCCACCGAAAAACAGCAGGCTCAGCCAGCTATAAAAATAAAGCATGGCCCCCAATGTCACAACCGCCAGCAGCAACGCGATACCCGGAAATACCGGATAAAATGGTGCTCTGAACGATCTCGGCAGGTTGGGCTGCGTTTGCCGAAGTCGGAATAATGACAGCATACTGATGATATAAACTACTACGGCCCCGATGGTCGAGAGAATCACCAACTTACTGGTATCCAGTGATATCAATGCTAAAACGCCGAAAATAGCCCCGACAACCAATGCCCAGAAAGGCACCTGCCGTTTCTTGCTTACGGCTGATAATCCGGTCGGCAAATAGCCGCTACGTGCCAACGCGAAAATCTGCCGGGAGTAGCTAATCATAATGCCGTGAAACGATGCGATCAGGCCAAACAAGCCTACGCTGGTAAAGAATTTTGTGAGCGGGTTTTGCCGACCGAGCACAATGGCAACGGCTTCGGGCATAGGGTAGTCGAGGTGATCGAGGTTTTCCCAATTCGTAATGCCGCCCACGCTGATCATGACCGTCAGGGCCAGAAACGCCAGCGTCAGCACCGCCGAAATATATCCTTTGGCGATGGCGTTTTTGCTGTCCTGCACTTCCTCGGCCACCATCGCAATACCTTCCAGACACACGAATAGCCAGATGGCAAAGGGCAGGGCCGCAAATACGCCCGGCCACCCGAACGGCATGGGATTGTGCAGGAATGTGTCCATGCTCGCGTACGGGTACACAACGCCAATAAACAGCAGTAACTCGCCGATGGCAATGATGGTTATGACGAGCGAAAACCAGGCGGCTTCTCTGATTCCCAGCATATTGATGGCCGTGAATAGCACAAACGAACCCACCGAGCACCAAACCACCGGAACAGCCGGGTACAGAAAATGAACGTAGCTGCCTAATGCGAGCGCAATGGCGGGTGTGGCAAACAAAAACTCGATGAGAGTGGCATAACCCGCAACCAACGCTCCCAACGGCCCGAACGCCTGGAGGGCATAGGCAAACGGCCCGCCCGCGTTCGGAATGGCGGTTGTGAGTTCGGTAAAGCTGAATATGAAGGTGAAATAAAGCAGTGTGATGAACAGCGTTGCAATAAGCAGACCGACTGTTCCGGCCACCGCCCAGCCATAATTCCATCCGAAATACTCGCCCGATATGACCAGCCCCACGCCAATGGCCCACAAGTGAACAGGTGTCAACGCTTTTTTAAGAACCGGCGCTCCATTGGGCATAATCAGATGGGTAAGTAGGCCGCGAACAACCAGCTATAAAAATAGGCAATGGGAGCCGAACTTAGCGTACTGTTTGCTTTTTAGACAGGATAGAGATGTCATCTTTCTAATAGCAGCCCGTCAAAGATGACATCTCTAATCCTGTAATCCTGTCCAGAAAATTTGTCCTGATCAAGCTGCCTTCCGGAAGTACAACCATTGCCCTCAACCGAGTACATTTGTCTATTCATCGCTGTAGAGTCTCATGGCCGCTCCCGTAAACGAAAAACTTGATCTTGCCCACAATTTTGTCCTGCATACTAACCGAAATATTTTCCTGACCGGTAAAGCCGGAACGGGCAAAACAACGTTCCTGCATCAGATTAAACAGTTGAGTGCCAAGCGACTCGCGGTGGTAGCACCAACGGGCGTAGCGGCCATTAATGCCGGGGGTGTCACGATTCACTCGCTTTTTCAGCTTCCGTTCGGTCCATTGGTGCCGGGGGCCGTGCAGCGCGAAGGCCGGAAATTCAATCGCGACAAAATCAGGCTGCTACGTAGTCTGGACCTGTTGGTTATTGACGAAATCAGTATGGTTCGGGCGGACGTACTCGACGGCATCGACGAGGTGCTGCGCCAGTATCGAACCAACAGCCAGCCCTTTGGCGGGGTGCAGTTGCTGCTCATCGGCGATATGCAACAGTTGCCGCCTGTGATTCGGGATGACGACTGGACGTTACTAAAACCACACTACGAAACGGGCTATTTTTTCGGTAGTAAAGCGTTGCGCCAGACGAATTATGTGTCGATTGAACTGACGCACATTTACCGCCAGACAGACCAGCGATTTATTGATTTGCTAAATAGTATCCGAGAAAAAACCGTCACCCGAGAGCAATTGGCCGACCTCAACCAACGCTACGTTCCCGATTTCGCCCCCGCCGACAACGAGGGATATATCACGTTATCGACGCACAACACAACGGCTCAGCAAATCAACAGCGACAAACTCAGGGGCTTGAAAACACCCCTCCGTACATTTGAAGCCAACATCGAAGGGGATTTTCCGGCCAACATCTACCCAACTGAACTCAATCTTGACCTGAAAGTTGGGGCGCAGGTGATGTTCATCAAAAATGACATATCCCGTGAAAAACTCTATTACAACGGCAAAATTGGACAGATCACCAGCATAGATGACAGTGTTATCTGTGTCCGTAGTCAGTCCGACGGGGAAGAAATTGACGTGTACCCGGCCGACTGGACCAACATCCGGTATAGTCTCGACCCGGTCACGAAAGAAATCAAGGGGGAATCTATTGGTACGTTCCGGCAGTTTCCGCTCAAACTGGCCTGGGCCATCACGATTCACAAAAGCCAGGGATTAACATTCGAGAAGGCCATTATCGATGCGTCGGCGGCTTTCGCACACGGGCAGGTGTACGTGGCACTCAGCCGCTGCAAAACCCTTGGCGGGCTGGTGCTGCGGTCGCCCATTCCGTCGCACAGCATCAAAACCGAGCAGACACTGGAAGATTTTCACTCCGATGTACAGCAGCAAACACCCACCGAACAGCATCTGTACGACGCCAAACGTACCAATCAGCAGACCCTGTTGCACGACCTTTTTTCGTTCGAACGGGCCAATTCGCTGCTGTATCGGTGTCGTCGGGTGATCAATGAACACGCGGGCAGTCTGGATTCCGAATGTACACCCATCATCACCCAACTCACTGAGCTTCTGCGCGATAAAGCCCGCGACGTAACCCAGCGTTTTCAGCAGCAATTACCCAATTACTTTGCCAGCGATGGCTTGCCCGAAGCCAACAAGCCTCTACAGGAGCGCGTTCGCAAAGCCGCTTTATATTTCCAGACCCTGCTCGGCGATGAACTGCTGCCTCTTCTGCAACGCTGCCCCACCGACTGCGACAATAAGCAGGTGCGCGAGTTGCTGCTCGAAGCCCTCGATGAGCTGGAGAAGGAGTTGTTCGGCAAGTATCGAAGTTTCGGGAGTTGCCGGGATGGGTTCGAAGCACTGACTTATTTGCAGGCACGGAACCACGCCGAACTTGACTTCCAGCCCGAACGCAAAAAACACGAACGTCAGGCCGAAAGTGCGGCTACCGGTTCTTCACGCGGGGGTTTGTACGCCGTTCTGATGAAGTGGCGAAACGACATTGCGGGCGAGCACGATACGTCCGGTTACATGATTCTACCGCAAAAAACCATCGCCGAACTGGCCCGCCTTCGCCCCACCACACCAGACGAGTTGATGACTATCAAAGGCTTTGGCAAAACCAAAGTGAAGCAGATCGGCGCAGAGTTGCTGGCTATTATCAAGGAATTTGTCGACCGCCCCAAGTCATCAGGTCCAGAAAAAATGCCGAAGGAGAAAAAGCCAAAAGAAGCCAAAATACCTTCTACAACGCTCACGCTGGGTCTTTTTCAGGCGGGGAAAACCATTATCGAGATTGCTACCGAGCGCGGATTCGCCGTTTCGACCATTGAAGGTCATCTGGCGCAGTGCATCGGCAAAGGCGAATTGACAGTTGACGCTGTCCTGCCACCCGATAGAATTACGCTCATCCGGACGTACCTCGAATCGGGCAAGCCCGCTACGTTCAACGAAGCTGTACAGGGAATTGGGAATGGCGTGACCTACAGCGAGATTCGGTACGTAAACAGCGCAATCCGGGCGGAAACGGGCGACAGTGGGGAAGAATAAGCCGGTGTTGATAAGGCAGGAGAAGCGTTTCGGCAGGCCGTCTATTTCTCAGCTTCGGCTAAATGCTTGAATAACTCAACAAACTGACTGAAGTACGGGTGCTTCTTACTTAAGATACCGGAGAGCAGGGTGAACCGGTCGCCATCGGGCAAACGAGCGTCCATTTTGAACAGATCGACAGCAATATTTTTATAATACCAATTTGTAAATTTCCTAAATCGGGCTTCCTGCCGCCCATCCGAACTATCACAGATGTAAACGATAACGTGTTCCTTTGACCGGAAAAAATCGTAGAAAATAGCGCGGATGGTGGGTTCGGTAAGCGGGTCAGCGGGCACCCGTTTACCTACGGGATTATCGGCTACCGAAATCACCATTTCGAAGGCATTAACGTAGTTCTCTAAGTAATCCACGAACAAATAAGCAGACGGAACAAATTTGATTTCGTAACCAACATCATCATTGGTTGTGAATGCATAAATGTTATGCTCTCCGCCAACCCAGGCAAAACTGTAATTACTTATTGGCGCGTCTTTCGGCATTTTCCTTTCTTAACTCATCAAATATAGCCCGGTACTCCGGGTCGGTCTGGTAGCGTTCCCGTGCTTCCCGCTGCGCTTGTTCTTTGACGTCCACTAATCTGCGAATTTTTTCGCGGGCGGTCATCGGTTTAGTTGGCGTTTCCATCGTAGTTATTGATTTTTAAGACGAAGATAAGTAACTAAGGTCTCTATTATCAGAGAGAAAACACTGATTTTAAGCGAAATAGTTTACCAGCAACACACTAATAACCGCCGTAAAACTTCCGCAAGCCCCACTCAATGGCTACCAGCGTGAGCACGACGAAGAATAGCCACCGCCAGTTGATGAGTTCATTCATTTCCTCGGTACTCGTCAGCCGCGACGGATGTGGGCGAGTTGTCAAATTACGGACGAGATCGTCCATGCGGCTCGCGTTGTAAAATTGCCCACCCGACTGGCTGGAAAGCTGCCGGAGCAGGCCGTGGTCGGCAGTGGTGTTGAGGGCTTCGAGTTGCAGGTCGCGCACCACAAACTGCCCCGACGATTGCTCAGACTTACTGTTCACCGTTACGCTCGCCCGGAACCGGTACGCTCCTTCGGGAAGTCGGCTAATCTCGAATCGGCTGTTAGTCGCTGTGGGTGTGTAGTTATAGGAACGGGTTATTCCCCTTTCGTCGCTGATTTCGAGCCGGACGGGTTTGTCGAAAAGCCGCTCGTAGATCTCGTTGTAGAGTTCGGTTTCAAAGATGACTTTTTCGCCTGCCACAAACTCGTTACGGATGGGATAAACGCGGAGTTTTCGCCGGTCTTCTTTCACCGAAATCAGTTGAATAACCTTCTGCATCAACTCGTCAACGACTTCCTGCTTGTCGGTCAGGGCGTATTCTTCGAGCCGCCACGCCCACAATCCCTCTCCTGCCAGCACGGCCGTTTTTCGTGGAGATGTTACGTTCAGGGCCAGCAACGGCTTGGTTGTGCGAACACTCCCTACCTGTTGCCACAGCACTACTTCACTACCGGGTTGCAGCCTAAATTCGCCGTAAGGCACCAGCATGGGCGGTAGTTTGGAAAGGATGTCGAGCCGGGTTGGGTCGAGGTTGAGTTGTTTGAATTCGGGGTTAAAAACACCCGTCACTTTGTCGCTCTGATTCGGCTGGGCTGATACCTGCATCACTGGGTTCGACGTATTGAACGGCCCCATGGAGGACTGATTTCCCAACACAAATAACACAGGCGTGTTTTTGGCTAAATATTTCTGAACCAGCGCGTTGCCAACACCACCATTATCAGGAATCTGATGCAGAATAATCAGATCGTAGGCTTTTTCGGCCGGTGCGGGGGCTTCAGCGGGGGTTCCGGTCAGAATCCGAATATCGAGTTCGTAGTTCTGATTTCTCTCCAGAATCGTACGCAGGGCTTTCAAATCGGGGTGGGGTGCCAGCGCCAGCAAAAGCACATTTTCTTTTCCGTCGATGACATCTAAATAAACGTCCTGCCGGTTGTTGCGGGTGCTGAACTCGCCGGTCTGAGGTAAAATCTCCACCACGTAATGCTGAACGCCTTTCTGGGTAGCCGTCGTCTGAAATGTCAGTTGATTAAACGTATCATTCGTCGGGAAATTTACCGATTGCCGACCCAGCTCTCTACCGTTCTGACGTAGCACAACCGTTGCGCTCCGACCCTGAAATCCGTTGCTGACAATTTCAGCCTGCACCGGAAACTGATTTCCCAGATACGCAATCCGGTTGGCAATAATGCCTTTAAGCTGAATGTCTTTTTTTGGAATCGTGTCGCCCAACCCAACGGTCTGTACGGTAAACGGATATTGCCCGAACGTTGGTGACAAACCCTGATTGAAAATTCCATCTGAAACCAGCACAACATCGGTCAGGTTACGCCCTTCATAATCCGCCCGAATGCCCGACAGCAAACCCGACAAATCCGACGTGCGACGCGTGAACGGAATTTGGGTCAAATCCCCATCAGTAACCGTATCCCCAAAAGTTCGCACCGCTACGTCTAACCCCTTGTCGGTCAGTTGCTGACGTAACGTTTGCAGTCCGGCCAACGCTTTATTCAGGGCCGGACGACCCGCTGCCGCCACCGACTCGGAGTTGTCGATAGCCAATACGACTTTGGGCTTTTCGGTCAGCGTTCGCAGGCTGCGGATGAACGGGTTCAACAGCAGAAAACACAGAAAACTGACCACCAGAAACCGCAGTGCCGCCAGTCCGTAGGTTGTCCGTTTGTCGAAACCGCCGACAGCCGTACCCGCACCGACTAGGCGGGGAAGTGGCTGATACATGGCAAACGCATAGACCGCCCCAACGAGCAGGCACACCAGAATCCACCAGGGAGAGGATTGGAAAATGAAATTCATAATCGGAAGGAGGAGAGGGAGGAGGGAAGAAAGGGACGAAAGAGATGATCTGTAGTATTGGCATTTTTTAGTTCCTTTACTCCTTCCTCCCTCTCTTCCCCTTCCTCCCTTATTACGTTAACATTCCTCCATCCACCTGCAACACCTGGCCGGTGATGTAGCGGGAGAGGTCGGACGCCAGGAAAACAGCGCAGTCGGCTACCTCTTCGGGCTGACCACCGCGTTTCATCGGGATTTGCTGTTTCCATTCGTCGAGGGCTTTTTCATTGATTTCGCCGGTCATTTCTGTCTCGATAAAACCCGGTGCAATGGCATTGGAACGAATATTACGCGAACCCAATTCCAGCGCGACCGACTTCGTGAAACCGATGATGCCCGCTTTGGAGGCCGCATAATTCGACTGCCCGGCGTTACCCCGGATACCCACCACCGATGTCAGGTTAATGATCGAACCGGATTTGGCTTTCATCATGGTTTTGATGGCCGCTTTTGTGAGGTTAAATACCGACTTTAAGTTAACGTTGATAACGCTGTCCCATTGTTCTTCCGACATCCGCATCAGCAGCCCGTCTTTGGTAATGCCCGCGTTATTGATGAGCACATCGAGTTTGCCAAAATCAGCCAACACCTGAACGATGAGATCTTCGGCAGCCTGATAATTGGAAGCGTCTGATTGATACCCTTTTACCTGACCGCCGAAGGCACGAAGTTCTTCTTCTAAGGCCTGACCTTTTTCAACACTCGACAAATACGTGAAGGCAACATCGGCACCTTCCTGCGCAAATTTTTGGGCCATAGCCCGCCCAATTCCGCGCGAGGCACCTGTAATGAGGGCAACTTTTCCTGTCAGTAAACTCATCTTTAATGAATAATGAAAAATGGACAATGAAAAATGGGAGAAAAAGTAGCAATGGCATTTTCCATTGTTCCCCGATTAGTCATGTATAGAAGGTCAAAATTACTGTTTTAGGTGTAAACAGCAAGGTTACGTTCTGGTTTTGGTTTCGTAGTTATGCTCTGTTAACTTGTCAAAAATTAAGCGATTCGTTATGCGTACCTCTCCCCTGCTCACGTTTCTCTGGCTGATACTGGCAGCCGTATCTACATCGGTCTGTTCAGGCCAGAAAATCCACGCCCACAACGATTATGTCCAGCCGAAACCGTTTACAAACGCCTACGAACAACGTGCCGATTTTATTGAAGCCGATGTGTGGGTGCAGGATGGCAAATTAGTTGTCTCGCACGATAAGCCAACGGCCAGCGCGCCCACGCTCGACTCGCTGTATCTAAAGCCCATTGTAAAGTTGTTTGAGCAGTATAAAGACAAGCCGAGTGCCGACCGCGACTACACATTCAGCTTAGTGATCGACGTAAAAGACAGTCCTGCCGACGTACTGCCCAAACTACTGGCTCTGCTGCAGGAACACTTGGTTTGTTTCAACCGGGCGGCCAACGCGAAAGCCGTGCAAGTCATTATTAGCGGCAACCGCCCCAAAATCGATACGTATCTCGACTATCCGCTGCTCCAGTTCGATGGGCGGCCCAGCGAAGTGTATGATGAGGAAACCCTGCGTCGGGTGGCCCTCATCAGCGATAATTTCCGTTCCTACTCCCGCTGGGACGGCACCGGCGACATAGCCGATCTGGACCGCGATAAACTCAAGCGCGTCATTAAACGGTCACACAACGACAACAAACCCATCCGGTTCTGGGCCATCCCCGATACACCAAATGGCTGGAAGCAACTAAAAAAATTAGGCGTCGACGTAATCAATACCGATAAAGTTACGGAAGCGGTGCAGGCCGTGCGGTGATGAGATTGTTCTCTATTTTTTTTCAGAATAAATTAACAATCATTTTACGTTCGATCAACCGAATCAAACATACATCGTACGTCAATGGGACAAACGAAACGAAGAATTAGTACCCATAGAAAGGCTAAGGAAATAATAAATAGTTTTTATGACAATAACTTCCACTGTTTAATCATACACTATTCTTGCGAAAGCTTTTACGACATTAAAGATGGAAAAACACCGAGAATTACGTCTATCGCTGTCAGATATTTAAGTTCAGCTCAAACCAAATCATTTTCTATACATAAAGTAGCTGAATTGAGGAAGATTGAGTTTGAAAAAATTAATGAAAGCTATGACCAACTTGAAAAAGAAATGCTAAAAGACTTTTATGATTTTGTGAAGGATCATAAAGATTACAAGTGGATTCATTGGAATATGCGAGATATAAATTACGGATTTGAAGCACTTCAATACAGAGCATCCGTTTTGGGAACAAAACCGTTTGAAATTAAAGATGAAAACAAGTTTGATCTCTCAAGACTTTTGATTGACAAATATGGGAAAGGCTATTCAAGCCATCCCAGACTTCCGGCAATTTTAGAAATGAATAAAATATCATCGAAAAATTGGCTAAATGGAGACGATGAAGCAAAATCCTTTGAGAATAAAGAATACGTTCGTTTACATCAGTCAACCTTGGCAAAAGTTGATGTACTTGAAAATATTTTAAAGCTGACAGCCGAAGAAAATTTAAAAAATAAATCTGAGTGGCGTGAAATATATGGAATTAGCCCCGCAAGGATTATTTGAACTTGCTAAAGACCATTGGCTATACAGTCTGATATTTTTTTTGATTTCAGCAATTTTAGGAGCCTATTTAGGTAAGCTAATCTGAAACTATGACGAATAACTCTGACGACCAAAAGATTATCTTTAGTTTTTCAATTGAGTTTTTAGTAATTGGCTGGATTAACGTTTCCTGATTTTCCCACTATCGCCAATCTCTAAAACATTAAACAATCGTTTTAAAATAATCCTTCAAATAATGACAGTTAACCAGTAGGTTAGCCTAAAAAACACACTCCAATGACAACCGCTAAACCCAATTGTATTGACGAGTATATCGGTGGATTTCCGGAAGATGTTCAAAAAATTCTGGAACAAATTCGTGCGACTATTAAAAATGCGGCACCGGATGCGGAGGAGACGATTAAGTACGCCATGCCAACGTTTATGCTGAACGGTAATCTGATTTACTTTGCCGCGTTCAAAAGCCATATCGGACTGTATGCTACGCCAACAGGCAACGAAGCATTTAAAGAAGAACTCTCTATCTATAAAACAGGCAAAGGGTCGATTCAA
>JANPJE010000179.1:0-7107 GCA_031425355.1 Spirosoma sp.
CCTGAGTGAAGAACTGATCAATTTAACTAACAAACGCTGAGATGAAACGCTCACTTTCGTTAACCAGTCGCCGGACGGCCATTCTAACCAATCTGCTTAGTTACCCAGTTATGGTCTGGCTAATTGCCCTCGCGCCGTTCAGTCAGCCGCTGAATGGCGTTGCTATCGGTCTGTCCATTGGACTCTTTGCCGCCACGATGCTGTATCTTTTCTACAAGACCGACCTGTGGATTTTTGCCAATGCCCCCGACGATCAGCTCGACGAGCGGCAGAATGTCGTTCGCAACTACGCCTATCGGTATGCGTATATTCTGGTAAGCACACTCATCATGCTCCTGTTAGTTTACCTGATGCTCGTTGTCGATACGGGTGGCTGGCGACCAAAACTACCTATGCCATTCACTACGTTTTTCTGGATTATCAGCAGCCTGATTCTATCATTACCTTCCATCATACTGGCCTGGATGGAGCCGGAGATTTGACCGCTTGTGCCGTTTCAATCGCCTTTCAACCCATTTGTGTTTATCGCCCGGCTATTCATGCATAGGTTTATTGAGTAACATAATAGACTGAGCACAACCTACACTAAGCGACTATCTTTTTAATGAAAAACATTCTCGAAACGCATCATATTGTCAAGCAATATGCCGAACACCGGGCGTTGGACGATGTAAGCCTGTCTGTGCCGGAGGGCAGTATTTTTGGCTTGCTGGGTCCTAACGGCGCGGGAAAAACCTCACTCATTCGCATTATAAACCAGATCACGGCCCCCGATTCGGGCGAGGTCATTCTGGGGGGCGAGCGGCTCAATCCGAAGCACATCAAACGTATTGGCTACCTGCCCGAAGAGCGGGGGCTGTACAAGAAAATGAAGGTGGGCGAACAATTGCTTTATCTGGCTCAGCTCAAGGGGCTGACCGAAAAGCAGGCGATGGACAAACTGAAAATCTGGTTTGAGAAGTTCGACATCAAAACGTGGTGGACCAAAAACGTCGAAGACCTTTCCAAAGGGATGCAGCAGAAAATTCAGTTTGTGGCAACGGTCATGCACGAACCCGATCTGATCATTCTGGATGAGCCGTTTTCGGGTTTTGACCCCATTAATGCCAACCTTATAAAAGACGAGATTCTGGAACTGCGCGATAAGGGCAAAACAATCGTTTTTTCGACCCACCGCATGGAGTCCGTTGAGGAACTGTGCGACCATATCGCGCTCATCAACCGGTCGCGGAAAGTACTCGACGGGTCAAAGCGAGGTATTAAAGAGCAGTTCAAGACGCATACGTATCACGTTGAATATCAGGGAACATTGGATACGTTACCGCCCGCTTTCGACGTACTGAATACCCGTCCAACGGACGATGGCTTTTTGCGGGCCGACATAAAAATACCGCCCGATGCCGCCGTCAATGAACTCATCCGACACCTGCTCGACCGCGTGGCTGTACGCTCGTTTGGCGAGAATATCCCCAGCATTAACGAAATCTTCATTCAAACCGTTGGCGAAACTAATGAGTGACTGGTTGATTGGTTAATTGGTTAATTGGTTGACGGGTTGAGTGGATAAATAGCTGATGCCCACTTTTTTTATTCAGCTAATCAACCATTTAACCAATCAACTCGTCACTCACTCTTTAAAAATATGAACATAATATACCTCATTATCAAGCGCGAGTACTTGGTGCGGGTGCGCAAAAAGTCGTTCATTATCATGACGATTTTAGGACCGCTGCTCATTTTTGGGTTCTACGCCATCATTGGCTGGGCCGCCGTGAGTTCGATCAATCAGAAAAAAATTGCCGTTGTCGATGAGAGCGGGCGGTTTACCGATCAGTTTAAAAATGACGACGAAACGGTGTATTCCTATCCGAAACAGTCGCTGGCGGAAGCCAAGAAATCGTTCGTCAAACAGGGGTATAACGCCTTGGTTTTCATTCCGAAAGACGTAATCGAGCAGCCGAAAACGGTCAAGATTTTCGCCGAGAAAAGCGTTAGTCTCTCCATGCAAAGCAACATCGAACGGGCCATCTCGAAGGAAATCGAAACGATTAAACTGGAGCAGGCGGGTATTACCCAGAAAATAATTCAGGACGCCAAAGTAAACGTCGATGCGGAAACCATCAGCCTGAGCGACGGGGGCGAAAAGAGCAACAACGGCATTGCCACCACCATTATCAGCGGGTTTTGTGCCCTGCTGATTTACATATCGGTGCTGATTTATGGTACGCAGGTGATGCGGGGCGTGATGGAAGAAAAAACCAACCGCATTGTCGAGGTGATTATCTCGTCGGTGAAGCCGTTTCAGTTGATGATGGGCAAAATTATCGGCGTGGCATTGGTTGGTCTAACCCAGTTTATGCTCTGGATTGTGCTCACCATTGGGCTGATGACCGTTGGCTCAAAAGTCATTAACCGGCCCGAACAAACGCAGTCGGCGATGACAACCCGCATGAACGGGATGCCCGGCGGTCAGGAGGTTCAGACCAAAATGAGCACCGCCAAAAACCCCGTTGCCGATGTAATAAAGGCCATTGAAACCCTGAATATTCCACTGATTATCGGCTGTTTTCTGTTCTATTTCTTAGGCGGCTACCTGCTCTACAGTGCGTTGTTTGGCGCCGTTGGCGCGGCTGTCGATAACGAGACTGAGACGCAGCAGTTTATGTTCCCGATTATGATGCCCATTATTGCAGCCATCGCCTTCGCCCAGATTGCCGTTCGCGACCCCGACGGACCGCTGGCTTTCTGGACATCCATTATTCCGTTTACGTCGCCCGTGGTGATGATGGTACGTATTCCGTTCGGTGTGCCCGCCTGGGAAATCGCCCTGTCGATGTCGTTGCTGGTGCTGGGATTTATCGGCACTACGTGGTTAGCCGCCCGAATTTACCGCGTCGGTATTCTGATGTACGGCAAAAAAACCTCATTCCGGGAGCTGTCGAAATGGGTGTTTTATAAGGGATAAGGAGTAAGGGAGTAAGTGATTAGGGGTAAGGGACTGATGCACGAGTACTGGCTTCGTGTAGTCCACTTACCCCTAATCACTTACTCCCTTACTCCTAAAACCCAATATCAATCACTAACGGTTGCACGAGCCACTCGCCGGAGGTGATGTTGTAAATGGTGCGAAAACCGGCTTCAAATGGAGCGCGGAAACGGAGTACGTTGAACACAAACGATACGTCGAGACCCGTCGTGCGGAAGTTATGTTTTCGGGTTTCGTATCCCCGAAGTCGCCCATATACATCACGTACTTCGGCAACCGTCTGCCCATCGGCCAAGTCGTAAAATCCACCGGCTTTAATTCGCTGTACATACAGCCAACGCCCCAGCGACCAGTGCGTATCGGCAATGGGTAACCGGTACTCCAGACCGCCCGTTTTGATCTGATCATCGCTGACGTACACCTGACCGCGCGGGTAAAAAACAACCGGGCTGAACCGGTAATTTCCCTTTGCCTGCTGCTGATAACCCGCCCGTAGTCTCAGTGAGTGGTGTTTTGCCAATCCTGGAAAATAAAAATTCGCCTGAACGCCCCACTGTTCGGCACTTAGCCTGCCGCCAAACGGGGTATTTCGGTAATTAGCCGAAAGCGTTTGTCCCCAGCGCGGTGCTGCATCGCGCTTGCTTTGCCGAAGCAGGTGGATATAGGTAAATCCGTACGTCAATGCGCTGAGTGACCCTGATGAACCAACTTCGGTCAGGTATCGGTTAGATAGCTCATAGCCAGTCACTTGCAGGTAGTTATAATAAGCCGATATGCTCAGATTATGGCTGTATTTTGATCGGGTGAGTTGGAGCGGCACCCGAAAGCCAGCCGTTAGCTGATTGTATTGCCATCGGTCGGAGCGCAGGCTGTCGGCGGGTTCGATTCGGTCAATATATATCGACGTACTGCGCGTGCCACGCTGAAAACTCAGGTCAATAATAGGATACAGTCCCTGATAACTTAGCTGGGCATAGGCGTTACCGGCCCGCTCGGCCTGATTATAATTGTAGCCCACGCCAATCTGCGTCGTGCTTAGCAAATCCTGCGAACTGATGCCTACCGAAAGTGACTGCCCCGAACTACCAATAACGGGGCCCCAACCATAAACATTTACCGCATTGGCCAGCCGCCGAAAGCGGGTAGGAGTGTAAGGTGTTACGACCACCGAATCACTTGCCAATACCTGCCGACCCGCAGCCGCGCCTGGTTCCAGCCTGACCAGCGACCCATCCCGCCCTGTCCCAAAATAACGTACCGGCTGTGCTCCAACCGGTTCTGTTACCGGTTTCCAGTTGGCAGGGTTGAGGGCAAGGTCAGCGATTCGGTAACCGGTAGCCGAGAAGTCATCAAACGCGAGCCGCGTTCCCGATGGCGAAACCGTTGCGTGATAAGCGGCCAGCGGGCGGGACGTAACCTGGAATACCTGCTTCGTTTGGGTATCGACCGCATACACATTGTCGATGCCCGACCGGGGTGAGTTATACAGTACGTAGTTTTTCCAGGGCTGTGGATGGCTGATGTTTTCGTTCACTCGTGGCAACAAATCAATGTGCTCACCTGACTCATTATCAATGGATTGTATCGTCTTTTGTCCGTCTTTACCCGCAATTGCTATAATGGTTTTATTATCCGATTGCCAGCGCGGGTGCTGATAAAACGTATTGTCGGGGTTGGGTATCGTTTTCTGAATGACGCCCGTTTGCGCGTCGATGACCACCAACTGAGTTTTGTACTTGTCCGTCGTTTCGACAACAACTAACTTTCTATTGTCGGGGGAGAGGGCTGCCGCTACGTAGCGGGTGCGGTGAGCGGTCCGGCGGTTAGGCAGGCGGATGAGTTTTCCGGTTTTGAGATCGAGCAGTCGAATAGTCGAGTAGACGCGCTGTCCCCACCGCGGGTCATACCCGAATTCAATCCAGCAGGCTTTGTCCGGCGTAGCCGAGAGCATATCGGGATCATTCGGGAAACCCTGCACATGAATGGTTTTCTCGCGTCCATTTTTCGACAGAACAACCAGGCGGGGCGTATCGCCCAAACCGCTTTTGACACACAGCACCGTTGAGTCGGTTATAAATTGCGGATGCTGGTAATTCGTGAAAATGGGCCGCCGTGGATTCGGCCGTTTGGATTGCTGTTTTTCGGCCTTTACCGGAAACGCCGTTACGGGTGTGATGGTCAGGCTTTTCTGCTGTTGCTGCCAAGTTTCGGTCAGGTCGGCTATCGTTTTTTGGTAGAGGTCTTCCGTGCGCAGTTTGGTTTCTTCCCTGATGCTGGCCGAGAACGCAAACGGCAGCGGAATCCGCCGATAATTTCGGTTCAGTACGCGGCTCCAAACATCGGGACCGTACGTCTGTTTAAGGTACGTTGTCAGAAAATAGCCCAATACGTAGTGATCCGGCACATTATCGCGGTACGACCCGCCCACCGATTTTGGATAATCGAACCGTTTTCCGGCCAGCAGGTTTGCCCGCAGTGCCAAATCGAAATTCGGAATTCGCCCGCGTCCGCCGGTACTCAGGAGCGTTTCTGTGCTGACCGCATCGCCTTCGGCAAACCAGTCGGGAACCGTAAGTTTGGCGAGGTAGATGCCGGTATTTCCGAGTAACGAAAACAGCACTCGCCCATATCCCTGCAGTGCTTTATCGGCCTGAACGACGTGCCTGTATTCGTGAACCGCCTGTAGGTCGAGCCAATCGAGCGTGCCTGGCAAACCAGGGTCTTGCGGAGGAGCAACCGAAAATTCTGACCGGCGCGGAGACAACGAAACGAAGCCGTTGCTGTAGGTAGTCTGGTTCTGAAGCAACACCGAGATGGGGCGGGGCTTTATTCCCAGCGACGCGCTGGCAGGTTCGTACAGTCCTTCGAGTCGCTGGGCGGTACGTTGGGCGGTGGCTTCAAAACCGGCTGGATACAGCACCCGGAAATGGGGCGTTTTCAGGCGATACCAGCGTAGGTTGGTGGGATTTTGATCGAGGACGGGCAAAATCTGAGCACCGACCGGGCGGAGAGCGAACAGGAAAAAAGCGGAGAGGAGGTATTGTCGAAACATGCGGTATCCAAGATACAGCGTTTTTTTTATAACCCAATGACTGGCGTAAGCTGAATATAACGAATCAATCAGATGAAATTTCGGTACGTAACTATATACGGAAAACGGGTGAACCGGCGGTATTGAACGACCAACGCAAGGCATCAATTTTGACCAATAGCAATGCCTGTCAGGTAATCAGCAAGGGCTGTCCAAGGGTAAGCAGGGTCAATTTATCAGTCACTTTCGTGTTTTCCGCTGCAATACGCAGATCCTTCAGCGGCTGGCTTAACGGCTCATCCGATAAATCAAACGTACAGTAATGCATGGGTATGAACCGGGTCGCGTTGAGGTCGGTAAACGCTTTCAGTGCATCGGCTGGCGACTGATGATTTGGTGCCATAAACCACGCTGGTTCATAAGCACCAATCCCCAGAATGGCGTAATCAAATGTACCGAACACCGTGGCTAACTGCCGGTAATGCGCATCATAACCGCTATCGCCCCCAAACAGAATACGAGTAGTCGCGCCTTCAATAACAAACCCGCCCCACAAACGCTGGTTGGTGTCGGTAAGGCCACGTTTGGACCAGTGCCGGGATGGAACAAAGGTTATCTGCACTGGCCGACTGCTCATCGTGTACTGCTGATACCAGCCCGCTTCTTCTACTTTGTCGGACGTAGTGAAACGACGTATCAACGCGCTCATACCCAGCCCGGTCAGATACGTAACGTCAGGATTTTGTTTTGCCAGGAGCTTCAGACTTTTCTCGTCCAGATGGTCCCGATGGTCGTGAGAGAGCAGAATATAATCGAGATTCGTAAACCGACGAGCATCAACGGGAAGTGCAGATCGGCGCTTAACCGAAAGGATGTCAAAAAATACCGGGTCGGTCAGTAGTTGGATGCCGTTCAGGCGGATGTAAAATGTACTATGTCCCAGCCAGACAAGTACGTCATCGCTCCCCATTAGCCAGGAATCATCTGTAAGCACATCAGGGTTCCAGACTTCGGCTTTTTTGTCTTTTTTGAAAGGGTTTCGTTGCAGTTGCCACCGGAGCACTTCCGAAAATTTAGGATTAAATGGGTG
>JANPJE010000180.1:0-20267 GCA_031425355.1 Spirosoma sp.
CCCGTCTGACCACCAGTTGCCCCATTTACAGGGCGTTTTTCCATCGTTGAAACTGTTTTTGTCAACTTGTCCTGCATATCATACGAATAATTTATCTGGTCGGTTTGGTCGAAAAACTTCGACTTCGATACCGAGACGTGCTGCTGAATCCGACAGGTCGATTGAGGAGTAGCTTCGTCTTTATTAGTACTACAACCGACGTTGAGCGAGCCAATAAATACACTGCCAACAAGGATGGATGAGAACCTGAAAATCGTTTTCATTACGTCTGGAAAGGTATTCGTTAAGGGAGAAGCCGCCGGATTTTCCAGCCCTTAATGACATGGACGAACGACGGGTAAAAAACGCTGGCATAAAGACTATTTATTTTTATCGCAACGACTACCCCAAATACAGAATTGAGTCAGAACGTCCCATAGACATACCCTGACCCGATTTCTTAAATACGATTGGCTGAAAATTCTCTTATAAACCCCGAAGGGATTGACTTATAGGTATTCCCGGATGCAGTCCGAGGTTCCGGGCGGGGTGTCCGGGGGTCTAAGGAGTGGTCAAACGTTAGTTCTGGGTAGCCGTTGGATCAACTGGATTGCGGATGTTCATGCCCGCCACATTGAAGCAGGAGTTTTGATTGTCGCTCTTGCACTCGAACAAATCGAACGTTTCAACGCCCTTGTCCAACCGCTCGAAATAGAGCACAAACGGCACTTTTTCGTCGTTTTTTATATCGCGTGTTTCGGGCGACGTGGGAATGCCTTCCGTTTTTAGCAGTTTATACGTTCGCTTGCCGTCGGATGTGGCCAGAACAGCTTTCGAGTTGAATGAAATGCTGCTGGTGCCGTAATAATTGTTGTTCCGGTCGCTGCGGTCTTTCCCAAACGTCAGATACAAAACCGTATAACTGGCCGTCAGGCGGATGTCTGTCACGCGAATGTCGGGGTCCTGTGAGTGGCCCAATCCGCCCTGCGGGTCAGGATAAAGGCGCGGCTGCATAACCGATACGGGCTGATTCGGCTGGTAATATTCAGCACCATCTGCCGGGGCGTTTACTGCCGGTGGCCGATTCGACGTACAGGCCGAAGCGAGCAGAATGAGAACGACGAGGGCTTTCATACGATTAAATTACGTCCTTTCGTCAAAATAACCAAGAAGTTACCGAATCTGTTTTTCGGCTACTTCAGCCGACAGCGTTTCCCAGATTTTATCGTAAACCGCTGTCGCCGTTAGCGTTTCACCAACGTTCCGGCTGCTTACGAAAACCGGATGATGTTCACGCGCCGTGTTCACCCGTCCGTGCGATCCTTTAATGAGTGTGGCATCCAGCGAAATCACGTTCATCAGATACCGGAAACCAAGAAGTTTTCGACCTAATTTATAGCCCGCCTTGAGTTTGATGAGCGGGTTAGTCTGGTCCATAAACATCTCTACAGGGTCGTAGCCGGGTTTCTGGTGAATGGCTACCAACCGGGCAAAATCCGGAGCGCGGGCGTCGTCGAGCCAGTAATAGTACGTAAACCAGCTATCCGCATCGGCCACGACGACCAGATCACCGGAGCGTTCGTGGTTGATATGGTATTTTTTCTGCTGCTCTTTATCCAGGACTAACTCAATACCCGGCGTGTTTTCCAGCAGCGACCGGACTTTATTCGTAATTGTCGGATCATTGATATAAACGTGGGCAATCTGATGGTCGGGGGTGGCAAAGGCGGGTGAGGCTCCGGCGTCGAACAGTTCCAGACCGCGCTCTTCCCGACAGCGAATCATGCCCGCTTCGCGCAGAATCCGGTTAATGTGAACCGGGCGGCTTACGTTCGTGATGCCGTATTCCGACAGCACAATCACCTCGGCATTCTGCTGTTCATAATACTGAATCAGGTCGCGGCAAACGTCGTCGATTTCGCGCAGGTCGTTGGCAATTTTCGAGAAATCCTGGCCAAATTTTTGGAGGCAATAATCCAGATGCGGCAGGTAAATGAGCGTCAGGGTCGGGTTGTGCCATTTGTCGACCAACATCGACGCATCGGCAATCCAGCGCGTACTTTTGATGGTAGTTGCCGGTCCCCAGAACTGAAAAAGCGGAAACGTACCGAGTTCTTTCTGGAGCCGGTCGCGCAGGTCGGCGGGTTGGGTGTAGCAGTCCGGTAGTTTGATTCCGTCCGACGGGTACTGTGGCCGGGGTGTGGCCGAAAAATCGGCGGTGGAGTACATATTGTACCACCAGAACATCTTGGAAACCGTGAACGTCGGGTCGATCTTTTTTGCCCGTTCCCATATTTTCTCACCGGCCACGAGTTTGTTCGATTGCTTCCAGAACTTCACTTCGGCGTCGGTGCGGTCGTACCAGCCGTTACCAACAATACCGGTTTCGCTGGGCCATCTTCCTGTTACGTAGGTGGATTGCACGGACGTTGTTACCGCCGGAAGCATGGGGTCGATGGTGGCCTGATGCTTACCGGCAAACCACTGTTTCAAAAAGGGCGTGTGCTCGCCAATCAGCGAATAGGACAGGCCCACAACGTCGAGTACTACGGTCTTTTTCATCAGATAAGGAAGGATAAACACAGAGATACGGAGGTCACGGAGCGAATACAACTCTCTGTGCTCTTTGTGTTTGTCTCCGTATCTCTGTGTTTAATTAGTTAGAACCCAGTTCATTTCGCGTTCAATCGAGTCAACGATATCTTTTTTCAGATCGTCCGGTAACACGCCCCATGTATAGGTTTCGACCTCAAGCTGATTCGTAAAGTGTCGTTCGGATTGCAAACGTAACACCTCCCGGATGTCGTCCTGCGTGGACTTCAGTACGCCATAATCAGCCACAAACAGCGGTACGTGAAAGTGCGAACGCCACTCCGTATGATTGTCGTTAAGGGCGGCTAAAGCCTCGGGCAAATCGGGAAAACGCAGCAACTCACCCGATTTCGTCCGGGCCACCACCTGATGCAGATACGTTGGTTCGTTGAACTGCTCAAACGCTTGCTGAACGGCTTCCCGCCCGTCTGAAGTTTCCGGGAATTCTGCTTTTAAAGCCGCACTAACCTGAATTTTACCGACGCGCAGGCCATAACTTTTCAGCTTATCCAGCACTTCCGCCGGGCGTTCATAACCAACCGCAAAATGACACACATCATAACACAAGCGAACGTGTTCACAGATTGTTGCTTCGGCTTCATCGTCGGTCATGGCGAATTGCGTGGTCAGTTGCTCGATGCCCATTGGAATCAGGTAATCCGTGAACCAGGCAATAAATTCGTCGGCGGTTTCGATTACACCATCCGGTTCGGGTTCCAGGTCGAGGTGCATCAGCCGGTCGGTCTGCCGGTTTAATCGAACCAGTTCGGTTACGATTTCGAGTACGTTTTGGGTCGTTTGCGAAAAAATATAGTCCCGTGACGCCGGTTGTTCCCACTCAAACCAGTGGCGGTAGGAGAGGGGCGAGGTCGATACGCCACCCTGAATGGCATTGCCCAATTCATCGACCGGCAGCAGCACCGACAGAATCCGAAAGAGCCGCTTTGTGTATTCGACCCGCGCTTCGGTTGTCCAGTCGGGCGCGTGGACCTGATCCTTGACAACCGTATCGTGAAAGCCACCGAACGGAAAGCCATTCATGGTGAATACGTAGCAATCGTTTTCGGCTAACCAGTTTTGAAAGGCCACGAGATTGTCAGGCTGTTCCAATTCTTCACTGGCCATGTTCGACAGCCGAAGGCCGATGCCAAACGATGCATCGGGCGATAGCCGTTTTTTTAGTTCGAGAACGGCCTGCTGTAGAGCCGAGAAGTGATCTGGCCAGCTTTCGCCCGCGTGAATATTGGTGCAGTAGCCGAGGTGGCCGAGAGGAGTTTTCATGGAATATTGTTCAACCGCATCGGCGGACCGACAGAGGCACGAAGAACACAGAACTTACCATATTTCTCTGTGCTCTCTGTGCCTCTGTGTTTAAGAAAGAAAGCATTATTGGTTGACTAACTCCTGTTCGCGCAACGTAGCGATTGCCAGCCGGACACGGTCGGTGTCAATCTCGTGCACTTCTACCCCCTGTCCAATTTCCTGCAACAGCATGATGGTCAGTTGTCCGCCTAAATGTTCGCGAAATTCGGCGAGGCCTTTCAGCACGCCCGCGCTTTCGTCGGCGTCGAGCATGGGCTGATAGAGCGAGAAGCCGAGGGTTCGCAACGTCTTCAGAATCCGGTTGGTATCAGTGCTGGTAAGCCAGCCGAAGTGCTGCGAATAAAGGCTGTCTATGGCAATGCCAATGGCTACCGCTTCGCCGTGACGAATCTCAAAATTGGTGAGTTGTTCGAGTTTGTGCGCACTCCAGTGACCGAAATCCAGCGGTCGCGATGATCCCATTTCAAACGGGTCGCCCCCCGCAATATGGTTCAGGTGCATTTGAGCACAACGATGGACGAGGTACTGCATGGCGGTCATGTTGCGGGCGGCAAGGTTTCCGGCATTAGCCTCGATCCACTCGAAAAACGGCGCATCTTTGATAAGCGCGACTTTAACGGCTTCCGAAATGCCCGAACGCCAGTCGCGGTCGTCGAGCGTGGCCAGAAAATCGCTGTCGTTAAACACCGCAACGGGTGGAGCGAACGTACCGAGGAAGTTTTTCTTACCCCGATAATTCACGCCATTTTTGACACCAACGCCCGAATCGTTCTGCGATAAAACCGTTGTTGGAATGCGAATGTGACGGATACCCCGGTGCGAAATAGCGGCTGCAAAACCAACCATATCCAGCACGGAACCGCCCCCGATAGCCACTACGTATGAATGCCGGTCGATGCCGTAACGATCCACCGCATCGACAAGCTGGTCGACTAAAGCCGGATCATTTTTGGCCGCTTCTCCTCCTGGAATCACAATTAAATCGGAGATAAGGTCAACAGTGTCAGTATGTTGAGCGAAATAGGCTTTGATGTCTGATTGCAAATCGGGGTGCGTATCAACTACGCCCGAGTCGATCACAAACAGCACTTTCTTCGTTGTTTCGCCCGCCTGTTGAGTCAGGAAATCGGCAAAAAGTGAATTTGTCGGGTTGAAAAGCTTTTCGGTAAAGAAAACGTTATACGTGAATCGAACCGCGAAAGACTGTTGCAAATGGCTCATCTCATCAATGGGTAAAAACTCAAAATTACCCAATAAACAACAGGATTGCTACAAAAAGTCCATCATGGTGGAGAATGGCTTTGCCAAACTTTCCGTTGACAGGATTACAGGATTTACAGGATTGTATATTTTGCTAAAAACCTGTAAATCCGAACGTCGGCCCGGCTGTAATCCCGTCCAAATAAATGTCTTACACCTTTTCAGAAGGCTATTTACCAGTACAGTACTTTATATTTCACTGCACCATACAACCGCCAGTATACGGACAGAAAGGGTGTCGCCACGGCAGTCAGCACAACACGTTTGAGCGTCGTCGATGTTAAGGGTGCGCTGGGTAAATGCCGCATGACTAATTCTGCCGATAAACCGCCCCACACGCTAAGTCCCAGTATAGCAACAGCGCCCTGGCCGGTTAATAGACCAATCAGCCCGGCGACCACACTCAGCACAGAGACGTAATAATGCAGCACCTGCCGCCGATATGCCGGAATACGCTCCCGAAACAGATCGGGATGGCGTTTGTAGAGCAGAGCGTCATAGCTGTTTTTTCGCTCGTCCTGCAATAAACCATACCACGGATAGGAGCGAACGGGGTACACGACAACCGCTTCGGTGCATTTTCCGATGGGAATGCCCGCCTGAATGAATTTGAACTGTAGATCGCTGTCTTCGCGCCAGGCGATGTCGAATGCCTCTTCAAACCCACCTACGCACTTCAGTGTCGATAGGCGACAAAAACAGTTTATCGACATGAAATCAGCTTTTTTCAAGACGGTTTCGGTATGGTCGGACGGTGATGGTTGATTGGGAAAAACGACTCGCAACTGTCCGCTCACCACCTGCGCCCCGCGCTGAAAACAGATTAGCGCCGACGACAGCCACTCCGGTTCGGGCAGGCAGTCGTCGCCCGTAAAGGCAATCGTACGGCCACGAGCGGCCCGCCAGCCCCGGTTTCGGGCAGCAGCCGGTCCGCGCCGTTCGGGTTGAGCGAGGTAACGCACTTCGAGCGGGCCACCGTCGCGGGCGATTTGCCGGGCAAAAAGCAAGACAGCAGTTTCCGTTTCGGGCGAATTGCCTTCATCGACCACGATGATCTCGAATTGGTCGCGCGGCAATCGCTGACGCCCCAGCGCGTCGAGGCACTTGAGTAGCAGGGCCGGTTGTTGATACGTTGGAATGACGACTGAAAATTCAGGGAGCATGATAAATTAAAAGAATGAGTAGGGTATCGGATAAAACAGAGCGATGTTCGGCGGGTAGGGCTATTTACGACAAAATCTGCCCGTGTATTATGCCCGAATCACGCATAATGGACGTAGTGCAAAAACCTAACCAAACCGATAGAAAGCATCGCTGGATTTATCCTTCGTATCAATAAGTGGTTGTGAAGCAGCAGGTTGATTGAAAAGGAAGAAGGGGAGAGGAAGGAAAGGGATAGAATTACGCCCTGCGAACCATAAACGGTGAGCAACCCGTTTATCTTTGCAAAATCATTTATTTCCCTCTGCTCTATGTCACGTATTGCTCTCATCACCGGTGCTACTTCCGGCATTGGCCGCGCCACCGCCGAAGCCTTTGCCGACCTCGATTATCGCCTGATTCTCTGCGGCCGCCGACAGGATCGTTTAGATGAACTACAGGAAAAACTGGGCCAGCAAACGTCCGTAACAACGCTCACCTTCGACGTGCGCGACTGGATGGAGGTCCGAGACGCCATCAGTACGTTGCCCGATGAGTGGAAAGCCATTGAGATTCTGATTAATAACGCCGGAAATGCGCACGGTATGTCGGCTATTCAGGATGGCGACCCCGCCGATTGGGACCTGATGATCGACGGTAATGTGCAGGGTCTGCTGTACGTGTCGAAGGCCGTGATTCCGGGTATGGTCGAACGGAAACGGGGGCATATTGTCAATTTAAGCTCTATTGCGGGCAAACAGACCTATGCGAATGGGGCCGTTTACTGCGCCAGCAAAGCCGCCGTTGAAGCTCTCAGTACGGGTATGCGGCTTGACCTCACCCAACACGGCATTAAAGTGACGAATATTGCGCCCGGCGCCGTCGAAACCGAGTTTTCGGTGGTACGTTTCAAAGGCGATGCCGACCGCGCTGCGAAGGTATACGAAGGGTTTATGCCCCTTTCTGCCGACGATATTGCCGATACGATTGTGTATGCTGTAACGGCTCCCGCCCACGTCACCATCGCCGATCTGACCATTCTGGCGAGTGCACAAGCCGCAGCGACAACGATTCACCGAAAGTGATTTCACATAGACACAGCGCTTACGAGCCATGAAGATTTCTTTGCGATGATTAATCACCGGTTTGGGTTGGCACATAAATGGATTAATTAATATATGAAAGAGATATATTTTGTGGACTGAAAAGTTGCTAATTTTGTCAAGAGAGTACACTACCGGACTTAATAAATAATATGCTTATATGAATCGTTTACGGTGGTATTTTAGGGTCAATGTTTTGATCAGTTGTTACTTCCTCTCAATGTTAACTTGCTGGGGGCAATTTCATAAACAGGATAGTTTATTAAACCAATACGAGAGCCGGACCGCCTATTACTATCTCAAGCCCACGCTTGGGTTGCACTGGTCTTACATGACTAAGCAGGGAGATGCGGGTTTTACAGATGCTGATGCCTTCGATTTACGCAATCCGAGATACGGTCTGGTCATCGGCTATCGAACGAACCGGGTTGCTCTCGAAGCCGGAATGACTACGTTTCCCATCTATACGGGTCATCGGTTTGTCATTGATCCCAGCTTTGGCATTGGCAGTGCTGTGAAAGTTACCTACTGGCAGTTCCCCCTACAACTACAGTACACCATCTGGCGACTCACTAAACGATTGGAATTAAACGCTGTTGCCGGTCTAGCTTTTAACACAGAGTTAGGTGATAGTTTCCTGCCGTCTACTCGCCGGGGTACATTCAGCCAGATTAATCCGGATGGTAGCCAGACGATGATTTGGTCTACCGTTACTACGGCTTACCAGAAGCGTTTTCTATCGTCGACTTTAGGGTTTTCTCTCAACTGCCAAATTTTGAAACAGTTCGACGTAAACTTGCAAGTGAATCGCCTGTTTAGTAATGGCGGTATTGTAAACCAGACCGCCCAGCTTCAGCAGGTAGGAAATCCAGCCATCTACAACATAACGACAAAAGCTGGAGCTGGTGGGTTAAGTGCACTATTAAGTCTGGCCTACCGATTTAAGACGATAAAAAGCTACAAATTGCGGGATAGACAGGCTTATTAAACTTCCGGCAAATATAAAATATGACTGAATGCTCATACCGTAATCCTGTTCAAAAAAACTTGTCTCACACCTGTAAAATACCTGTTCCGAAAACGTTAACATATCCGTAACAGCCCTTTTGCCAACTCTTCGCATCTTTCGTTTTATCAATCAAAAGGCGATGAACGAGGGCAAGGAAACAGTCGATTTTATCAGCATCGGGTTACAGTTGGCGGGTGGGCTGGCCCTATTTCTATACGCCGTCGGGGTCATGGGCGATACACTGAAGGAACTCGCCGGGGACAAAATGAAAGCGTTTCTGACGCGGTTTACCAAAAATCCGCTTAGCGGCATCGCCACCGGTACGGTTGCCACAACCCTGCTCGATTCGTCGTCGGTCGTGATTATTATGGTACTCACAATGGTCAACGCCGGGCTGATGACCAGCATCGAATCGTTTGGCGTTATCATGGGCGCGAACATCGGTACGACCATTTCCAGCCAGATCATTGCGCTCGATATTGCCGGTTTTTCGCCCGTACTGCTGGTGGCCGGATTATTGTTGAGCGTGATCGGGAAAAACGAAAATCGCCATCAGATCGGGCGGGTCATTTTTTGTGCCGGTCTGATTTTCTTCGGCTTATGGACGATGGACAAAGCGGTGGAACCGTTACGTGAATATCCGCCGTTTTTTGAGTGGATGAAAAAATTGGATGGTCCGGTGCAGGGCGCGTTGCTGGGTGGTCTGGTCACGCTCGTTATTCAATCGTCGTCGGCTACGGTGGGCATCGCCATTGTGCTGGCGTCGCAGGGATTGATTTCTACGCAGGCCGGTATTGCGATCATGCTCGGGGCCGAAATCGGAACGTGTTCCGATACGTTGCTGGCCGTAATCGGACGCTCGAAAGAAGCTATCCGGGCGGGCGTTTTTCACCTGTTTTTCAATATTATTTGTGTGATTGTCGGCCTGATTTTGATTCATCCATTAGTCAGTACCGTCGAATGGATCAGTGGTAACGTTCCGCCGGGTCGCAAACTGGCAAACGCGCACATGCTGTTCAATATAGCCGGTGTAGTGGTTTTTGCGTGGTTCATTCCCTACTTCCACCGGACGATGAACGTACTGATTCGCTGACTAATAGTTGATCTACTACGTAAGCTTACTTCCTGAAAAAATACACTGGTATTTGGTGAGCTAAAGGTAAATACCCCAATTTAATGCTGTTAAAAAAAGTTAATGCTAATTTATGAATACAGTTTTGCTCTAATTTTACTTGATACACTTTGATTAATACTTCGTGCATTAATGAAAAAGACTGTACTCATTAGCTTTTATTTAGGAGTTTCATCGCTATGTTGCCTGACTGTAAAAGCTCAGTCATTGCGGGTTGGATTTACGCGAATTGAAACCATTATTGCTCAAATGCCGGAGTCAAAACAAGCTGAAAATCAGCTAAGTATTCAGCAAACCCAAGCTGAAAATGAAGGGAAACGGTTGCAAAAAGAATTTGACGAAAAATATGCCGCTTACCAAAAAGCGGGTGCTCAACTGACAGAAGCGGTTCGGAAGGACCGGGAAACCGAGTTGCAAAATTTACAAACACGCATTCAAGATTTTGGTCGGTCTGCTCAGGAATCGTTGCAGAATAAATATAAGCAGTTAATGGCTCCTATCTTAAGCAAAGTTCAGCAAGCTATCGACACCGTAGCCAAACAAACGGGGTATCAATATATCTTAAATGTCAGCTCTAATAATTCTAATATTTTATATGCCGCAGAAGAAAATAATGTAACTGAGTTAGTGCTTAAACGATTAGGTATTGCGCCAGGGCAGACAGCAGAAAAGTCAACTAAATTACCTTCCAAACCTGCGAACAGCGCTCCTAAGAAAAAATAACTTATTTAAGGATCTTTGTCTTTATCAAATCCAGTTATTTGGTAGAATATCCTTATCGTATTCAACCAGCCTATTATTCTCAATAACCTCAAAGAATAGTTTTCAATACATCCGGTTCTACCCGATGCCCGCCGTTAAAGGCCGTAATTCTCATACTTGGAATGTCTGCTTGCAGCCGGTTTAAATAACCTTCCGTATCGTCCATCTGCTCAATATATTGGTCCTGCCGACCATAAACGTAATGCGTTTCGGTTCCGGTCAGGGTGGTTGGGTCGATCAGGTCAGACAAGCCATTCGGAAAATAGCCCGCCCACAAAATCAGCCGGTCGGCGCGGATGTGTTTCGCTCCGTCGCTACGGGCATTGAGCCACCGGCAAGCCGTAGCTGCGCCCTGCGAGAAGCCCAACAACGTAATGTGAAATTGGGTGGCATCGCGACCGTTCAGGATCAGATCATACAGCGAGTTCAGGTAGGCCAGAAAGTCGCTGATTTCGTGTTCCCGGTCTTCGCGGGTGAGCCACGACGCGCCAATGCGCTGGTAATTATCGTCCAGATAAAGGCGCGATAATCCTTCCGGCACGACAATCAGTGTTTCGTCGTCGGCAAATTCTGTGAATTTTTTACCGAAATACTTCGCCAATTGCCCGAAGCCGTGCAGGCAAAACCAGATGTTTTTGGTCTGCTCAGTCTGTTCTCCGATGGTGTAATAGCGGGCGGTGCGCTGAACGGTGAGGTGATGTTCCTTTGTCATACATTTTAGCGTTGAAACCGGGATTTCTGCCGGTCGCCCTTTTTCTGTTCGTAGAATTGTTTGTCGGCAACGTAGCACAGTCGCTCGATTTCGGCATGGACAACGCCTTCTTTATCAAGCCATTTGAGCGTAAATGTTTGTTCGGTTTGTCCGTTTACAGCTACGTCCTGCCGGATGCTGTCGAGTTGCCCATCGGTTATTTCGTAGCGGGCGTAGAGTGTTTTGCGGCCTGGTTTGCGGAACCGGATGCTGGCCGATTTATCCCAGACGACTTACTGTTTGCCCAGAATTTGCAGTAGCATGAGCATATAAAACGGGTCGGCGGCAGCGAACAGACTACCGCCGAAAATGGTGCCGACGTAATTATATGTCCACACGTTCCGGCGAAGCCGCAGATGAACCTCGCGCGAATCGCCCGACCAGAACAGGATTTTCCCGCCCGTTCCGAAATACATTGGATACCAGTTCATGACGGTGCGAAACCGCCACGTTTTGCCTGATTCCTGCCGATTTGTTTCTAAAAGAGCCGGTTTCATTTTATCGACTTAATCTGTTGACAATGAGGAAGTTATTTGTCGATCAGCGAACCATCGCAATGGCAAACTATCTGGTCGTTACTGTTTGGGTAAGAGTTTTTCGGAAAAAATTGTCAGGCCATTAACCGCATCCTCACCGAGTTCGACCCGTACAGCCTGATTTAGCACTTTCCAGATTTTGTGACATCGTTTGGCCAACAATCGCCCTTCTTCGGTCAGAAACAGGCCGTTGCGACGGTTATCCGTTAGCCAGCCGTTACGTTGCAAAAGCTGTACATCGCGGCTCATCGCCGACTTCTCAATCTGCAATAACTTCGCTAACTGCGCCTGTCGAATGCCCGGCTGCGCAAAAATCCGCATCAGTAACCCCGCCTGAGCGAGCGTGACCCCTTCCGAGGCAAAGGCATCGTTGTAGCGTCCGGTTACCACCCGCGCCAGCATTCGGAGCCGACCGGCAATGCAGTAGTTGTCAGTTGGGGTTTGTTCGGGAATCATATCGTAAAGATTAATACAAAAAGTTGTATATGCAACTTGTTATTTCACGGAATGTGTCAATGTGGGAGCAATCGTGTAAATAAACCGGCGCAAGTTCCTGATGGATAAGCCCCAAGTATGAATAACTATAATTATTCCGCGAAAATTATTCTACCGATTCTGTTCCTTACAAAAACTAAGGTCTACATTTGTCTGGTATTATATATTATGTTTTTAACCGTTACCCAAACATGAACAAACTACTACAATTCTGTATTGCTCTCACGCTACTGCTCTATTCGTCGTTTGCTGTGGCGCAGCAGATTGAGGTGAGTGGCAATGTTTCTGCCGATGGCGATGCTACTGCTCTGCCCGGCGTGAACGTATCCGTGAAGGGCACTACGACCGGAACGCTGACCAACGAAAACGGCCAGTATAGCCTCCGGGTTAGTCCGGGAAACTCGGTGCTCGTATTCAGTTACATAGGCTACGAAAGTCAGGAGATCACCGTTGGCAACCGCACCAGCATCAACGTATCGCTGAAAGGGGATAACAAAATGCTCAACGAAGTGGTGGTTACGGCCTTAGGCATCAGCCGCGAAAAGAAGGCGTTGGGCTACGCGACACAGAGCGTGAAGTCAGAAGAACTTGTGCAGAATCGTCAGCCGAACTTAGTGAATGCGTTGCAGGGTAAAGTGGCGGGCGTTACCATTTCCAGCACAGGCGGTGCGCCGGGTCAGGGTGCGCGGATTCTGATTCGGGGTATTAACTCCATTGACGCCACCCGCGACAATCAGCCGCTTTTTGTTGTCGATGGGGTGTTATTTGACAACAGCACCTCTGAGGGTACAACCAACTCCGGGGCCGCAAACCGGGGTGTATCAAACCGGGCCGCCGATATTAACCCGGACGATGTGGAAACGATCAATATTCTGAAAGGTGGAGCTGCAACGGCCCTGTATGGCTTGCGGGGTGCCAATGGTGTCGTCGTTATCACCACAAAATCAGGCAAAACGGGCGCGTTCCGGGCTAACTACAGCGGTACGTACGGCTTCGAGAATGTGAATAAAATTCCTGAAGTGCAGGACAAATACACGATTGGCTATTCGGGCGTATATAATCCGCAGGACTTTTTTCCATCGTGGGGACCAACCGTGGCCGATGCTATAAAGATTGATCCCACGCATCCTCAAAAATTGTACAATCGTTACGAAGACGCCTTTGTTACGGGGAAGCAGCTTCAAAATAACCTGTCTTTCTCGGGTGGAAATGATAAAATTACGTTTCTATCGTCTATCGGGCATCTGACACAGGAGGGTGTCATTCCCTTCACAACGTTTGAAAAACTGTCGGTTCGGATCAACACGAACGTGAAGTTCAGCGAGAAATTCAGCACCAGCGTCAACCTCAATTACATCAACTCCGGCGGTGATCGCTACAATGCCGACCGGTTTAACGAAAGTCTGAGTTACTGGTCGCCCCGCTACGATATTCGGGATTACCTGAATGCGGATGGTGCCTACAAAACGTACGGAAACGGCAACCCAATTTACGGTGCTTCGACCAACAAATTGAGGGATAATGTAAACCGATTGGTGGGTGGCGTAAACTTCGTGTATCGCCCGCTGGGATGGCTGACGCTCAACTATCGGGCCGGGTTGGATACGTATTCTGAAGATCGCAAACGCACCGCGCCGGGGCCTGCCGGTATTGCCAATGAGCGTGTATTTGAAGACAATGGCCTCGGATTTGTTTATCAGTACAATACCAATTTCAGAGCCATTACGTCGACGTTTGCCGCCAGCGCGAACACCAAATTCGGGCAGAATATCAACGCAACCCTGCGCGTCGGCCATGATCTGTACGACCGTCGTATCCGGGGTTTTGGCGCGGAAGGAACGGAATTGACCGTCTACAACTATTTTGATCTGCGAAACGCGAAAACGATTGTGCCAACCCAGAGCGCGGAAGATTATCGGTTGATGGGCATTTTCGGTGAACTGACGATGGATTACAAAGATTTCCTGTTCCTGACCGTAACGGGCCGGAACGACATCACGTCGTCGCTTCAATCACCCAACAACTCGTTTTTCTACCCGTCGGTGAGTCTTGGTTACCTGTTCTCGCAACAGTTCAAACTGCCTCAGTTCATCAGCATGGGTAAACTGCGGGCGTCGTATGCCAAAATTGGTAAAGATGCAGCCCCGTATTCGACCGTTTCCGGTTATTCGTCATACAGTCAGCTTCCGTCGGGCACAACCGGGTTCACACGCGGTTCACTACTGGGCGATCCCACTCTGCGTCCCGAGTTTACCGACACGTACGAAGGCGGTTTGGAGATGAATTTCCTGAACAACCGCTTTGGTTTGGATTTCACGTATTACAACTCGATCAGCAAGGACCAGATCATCCGGGTGGACGTAACATCGACAACGGGTTACGTAAATGCGGCTATCAACTCCGGTTCGATGCGCAACCGGGGCATCGAGCTTATTCTGCGGGCCACACCCGTTAAAACCGGCAAGTTTAACTGGGACGTAAACCTGAATTTTTCGGCTAACCGCAACAAAATCCTGAGCATTCGGGAGGGCCTGACCGAGATAAATTACGCGTCGCAGTCTGGCTATGCTAACTCTACGGTGACGATGCGGCTTGTTCCCGGTTATGCCTATGGAAACCTGTATGGCCGGAGTTACAGGCGCTACTACGCCAATCCCGGCGAAGAAAATCCCAGAGAACTCGATCGTAGTCGCCCCATAGTTATTGGCGCAAACGGATTTCCGGTGATCAATACGACGCAGAAAATTCTGGGCAACTCGCAGCCTAAATGGATTGGCGGCATCACGAATACGCTTACCTACGGCGATTTCTCCATCACGGCGCTGGTTGATGCCCGCGTTGGTCAGGATCGCTACAACCAGATGGGTAACTGGTTCTCGGCGTTCGGCATTGCCAAATACACCGAAGATCGGAACGATACGAAAGTATTTGAGGGCGTGCTGGCCGACGGAAAACCGAACACGAAAGCTGTTTGGCTGGGGCAGGGCAAAGGCCCGGACGGCGTAGAGTATGGCAACGGTTTTTACCGGAACGTACACCGGGGCGTGTCGGAAAACTTCATCGAGGATGCGTCATGGGTGCGGCTTCGCTCCGTTGGTGTGTCGTATAACCTGCCAACGTCGCTGCTCAAGAAGTCATTTGTGAAAAATGCGCGGCTAACGGTAACAGGCAATAATTTGGCTATATGGACGAAATTCAGCGGCTACGATCCTGAAACGAGTTCGACCAGTAGCGGCAGTAACGTCGATGGATTCACCGGCTTCACGTATCCGGCGGTACGGAGTTTCCTGTTTTCGCTCAACGTTGGTTTTTAAGTATCACTTTTTCATTTTCTTAGATTGCCATGAAAATCTATCAAGTATATATGCGCCCGATTCTGATCATGCTGCTGATTTTGGGCATGGGTGGATGCAAGGACTATTTTGAGCTGAATCAGAACCCAAACCTGATCGGTAACCCGCCACTGAACTCGCTGCTGTCAACAACGACACAGAAAACGGCCCTGAATTCGCAGCGTATCGCCAACATCTCGTCTTACTTTGTGCAGTACTTAGCCAATCCGGGTGCGGGCGGGTCAACTGATACGTACCAGATTACAGACTATACAGGTGCGTGGGACGCGGTTTATTTCGCGATGGCCGATTTGTATGACATGAAAAAAAAGGCTCAGGAACAGGGTGCTTCGGATTATACGGGCGTTGCCAGCGTTATGCTTGCGTATCACATCAACCTCATTGCCGATACGTTTGGTAATGCCCCGTTCTCGGATGCCTTCACCGGAACGACACTGACGCCCAAATACGACACGGCCGAAAATCTGTACGCCACCGCCCTTACATTACTCAACGAGGGTATTGCAGACCTGGCCAAGACCGACACGAAAGTGAAGTTGAGTGCGGCTAATGATCTGATTCACAAAGGGAACCTGAAAGCCTGGAGTAAAACAGCGTACGCGCTCAAAGCCCGGATGCTCAATAAAGTTTCCAAGAAAAGCACGTACAAACCCGCCGATGTGCTCGACGCGGTCACAAACTCGTACACTGCCAACACCGACGATGCCCAAATGTCATCGTTTTTGCTCCGTAATCCCTGGGCACAGGTGGCTCGTAATAATGCGCTTCTGGTACTGGATGGCTGGCTTTCAGCGCAGTTTGTCAATCAGTTGAACGGCACGACGTATGGTGTTTTCGACCCACGTATCGAGAAGATTACGGATAAAACTGTTAAAAATGAATATGTAGGAACGGTGAACGGACAGGGCAATGTGGGCGGTAACAATACCGTAAAGGACGAAACGTACATTTCGCTCAATTCGCCCCTCACCGGCGATGCGTCGCCCTTGGTGATCGTAACGTTTGCGGAGATGAAGTTCATTGAGGCTGAGGCCGCTTTTTATGCCGGTGACAAAGCCCGGGCTTATGCGGCTTATCTGGCTGGTATTCGGGCCAACATGGACAAATATGGCGTGGCTGCTGCTGCCCGCGATGGCTATCTCGCAAATCCAGTCGTTGCCGTTGGCGCTGCTGCTCTAACCATTGATCTGATTTTCAAGGAAAAATATGTAGCAACGTACCTCAATCCGGAAGCCTGGAACGATGCCCGTCGGTATGACTACCAGTACAAAGGATTCAAGTTGCCCCTAAATGCCGCACTGCCAACTTTCATCCGCCGGGCTGCCTACCCGAACGGTGAAATAACCAAAAACGGGATCAACGTACCGGCAGAGGTGGTCCTGTCGGAGCCGCTCTGGTGGGATAAAAAGTAATCAGTATACAGCAAAAAGCCCGCTCACAACAGTTGATTGTGAGCGGGCTTTCTGCTGTATAGTAACGGTCGGGTATGAGGTATAGCCGGTTGTTGAAGAACTTGATTTCGGGTTAATTATGACTTGCGCCGGTCTTAGACCTGCGTTGCAGACAGTATCTCAAACGTCCTGTGAGGACACAGGCCGGGGAGGGGACATTTCGCTCAACGCCTTCTCCTTTGGCGGATGCTGGCTCCAGTATGTAGCGAGCAGTGAGCCAGTGGTATTCATGATCGGGCCGAACAGAGCGGGGGCGAGACCAACCGTAGCGACTTTGCCCATCTGTACGGCAATGCCCGAGGCCAGTCCGCCGTTTTGCAGGCCCACTTCAATGGCTACTGTACGGCAGCTTTGTTCATCCATCCCGAAGAGCCGCGCCGACCAGTACCCAAGCGTGAAACCGCTTAGATTATGGATTAACACGCACAGCGCCAGCGTCCAGCCAACGGCCAGCAAACTATCGCGTCCGGCGGCTGTGATGATGGCAACGATCAATACGATACCGCCCATCGAAATCAGCGGCATAATGCGGTTCAGCACAACGGCCGACTTACGAAAAACGCGATTTAGAATTAATCCCACTACAACGGGCAGGATGACAATCTGAATAATCTCGACCATCATTTTCCAGAACGAAATCTCGATAAACTCCCCCGCCAGCAATTTCATCAGTGCGGGCATCAGAAACGGGGCCAACAGCGTCGACAGGGTTGTGACGGTGATGGAAAGCGGTACGTTGGCTTTGGCAATAAAACACATCACGTTCGAGGCCAGCCCACTCGGTGAGCACCCGATAAGCACAACGCCAGCTGCAATTTCGGGTGGGAAATCAAAACTGTTTGCCAGCGTGTAGCCCAGTAGCGGCATAATCAGAAAGTGACACGCCACCCCGACAAATACCGCGCGCGGCTGCTGGATAACGCCCTCGAAATCTTTAATCGACATGGTCGTTCCCATGCCAAGCATAATAATTTGCAGCAGCGGAACGATGAGTTTCTTCAGCGGGAAGTCGCCGATTTGGAGAAATAGTTCCGGAAAGATCAGTGCTACCACCACCGATGCAATAATCAGTGCGGTATAAATTAAATTGCTGTAGGGCGAACGGGCGTTTGTTTCGGCTTTCATATCCTGGAATGGATCATGTAGAAGGAAGAGGGTTCATTGTTTGTAGAAAGCTAAATGGGTATAAAACTTACCCACGGCACCGCTTCTGTCCGCCAAACATTACGCATCCAGCGAAGCTAAAACACCTTCTTTCAGTGAATACGTCGATGTCCTGATGTCCGAAATGCCATACGTTTTCAGTACGTAGTCGATCAGGCAAACGGCGACCACGATCATGTCTACACGCAGTTCGATCATGCCCGGAATCTGCATCCGCTGGGTGTGGTTTCGGGTGATAAGCTGTGAATAAGCCCGGTAAAATTCATTGACAGGCAGCATAAATGTCGTTTGCTCAGGGTCGGGCAGGTGGCCCTGCTCGTGCATAAACCACATATCGACCAACGTATCGAAGGACCCCGCCGATCCGACCAGCCGCAACGGGGGACCAATCGTTGGCTGGTACTGGTGCATGGCGTTGGTTAAGGGAAGCAGTTGTTCCTGAAAATAATCGTGCATCCTGCTAACGCTGCCGGTGCTGATGGGATCGCCCGACATAAACCGCTCGAGGAGTCGCTGCCCACCGATTTCAAAACTCTGCTTCCAGAAAATCCGCGATTGATTGCCCAGAATGAACTCAACGCTGCCCCCGCCGATGTCCATAATCAGGGCCATAGAATCATCCAGCGCACCGGCCGCCCGAACGCCTTTGTAGATGTATTCGGCTTCTTGCTCTCCCGAAATCACCTGAATCGGGATGCCGGTTTCCTGCCGAACGCGATCAATAAATTCCTGCTGATTTCGCGCCACCCGAATGGCACTCGTGCCCGTAGCGACAACCTGCTCCGGGGCAACTTCATGCTGGTCGAGCACCTGTCGAAAATAGGTCAACACGCTCAACGCCCGACCAATGCCTTCTTCGGTGATGATGCCCTGATTGATACCTGCCTGTCCTATTTTGGCCGGTCGGCTCTCGCGGAAAAGCGTGTTGTACGTAGTGCCCGTTTTTTCGGCAATGAGCAGATGAAATGTATTGGTTCCTAAGTCGATGATGGCTTGCTTCATAGTCGCAAATCTATTACCTTTGCCGTCCGGTTTTTAGCTAAAACACAATATTTACAACATGCTTATCATTAACGTAAAAGACAACGAGTCGATTGACAAAGCCCTGAAACGCTTCAAGAAGAAGTTTGAAAAAACGGGTGTGTTACGGCAACTGCGGTCGCGGACGGCTTTCCAGAAACCGTCGATTAAGCGTCGCACAGAGATCATCAAGGCCACATACAAAGAACGTATGTACGGCAATCACACTGAGCAATAGTCATTGCCGGTGGTGTGCAGTTGGTCATGAATCGTTGAATGCGCAGTCAGCGATGCCAAAACGCCAATCAAGACACAAGGGCAGCAAGCAGAAATGTTTGCTGCCCTTTTTTGTTTTTGTCATTCCGAAGAATGAGGAATCTGCGACGGCGGCCCGGTCAAGCTTCCGTATTAGTCAAGTTTAAGATTCCTCATTCTCCGGAATGACAAAAACAGATTAGATTTGGGCTGACAAAATCAAGGGAATCAAATGAATCAACAAAATCCCGCAGGGCCGCCTGTCGGTTCAGACTTCCTCCAGCATATCCGCTACGAAAAACGGTTGAGCCACCATACGCTGACGGCCTATGCCGGTGATCTGGAACAGTTCACTGTATTTCTGGCGACGGAATGCAATGTCGATCAGCCCGAACGCGCCGATTTTCGACACATCCGGTCATGGATTGTAAGCCTTGTCGAGAGTGATTTGGATAAATCGTCGGTGAACCGGAAAATTGCCACCCTACGGAGTTTTTATGGCTTTCTGTTACGTCGGAAAGTGATTTCGCTTGATCCGATGGTCAAGATTCAGGCGCTGAAAACCAGTAAAAAATTGCCGCAGTACGTCGAGGAGAAACCCATGGAAATGCTCCTGAGCGACGTTGAGTTTCCCGATACGTTCGACGGAATTCGCGATAAATTGGTACTCGAATTGCTGTATGGTACCGGCATCCGACTCAGCGAACTCACTGGTCTTAAAACTGCCGATGTCAACCTGTACGACAAAACAATTATGGTGCTGGGCAAGCGGAACAAACACCGGATTATTCCGCTCACGCTACCGTTATTCGACCTCATTCAGCAGTATAATCAACTGAAAGAGAGCGAGTTTAGTGGACAAGCTGACCAAACGATTTTGATTGTGAGCGACAAAGGCGTTCCGGCGTATCCAGTTCTGATTCAGCGGATTGTAAAGCGAAA
>JANPJE010000181.1:0-36743 GCA_031425355.1 Spirosoma sp.
GCGCATGGCCGTGGTGGTTTTTCAGCAGCATGGCGCACAACACGGGCGTCAGCGTGAGGGCGATCAGGGCCGAAATCACAATGGCACTGGCCATCGTAATGGAGAATTGCCGGTAAAACGTACCGACCGGACCCGACATAAAGGAGATGGGCAGGAATACCGATACCATGACGGCGGTGATGGCGATGATGGCCCCGCTGATCTCACCAAGCACCTTTTTGACCGCCCCAAAAGGCGTTAGCTGCGGCTCTTCGTCCATCTTGGCGTGCACGGCTTCAACCACCACAATGGCGTCATCGACCACAATACCGATGGCCAGCACCAGGGCGAAGAGCGTGATTAAGTTGATGGAAATGCCAAAGAACTGAATCACGAAAAACGCCCCGATCAGCGATACCGGCACCGCCAGAATGGGAATCAGCGTAGACCGCCAGTCGCCCAGGAAGATGAATACAACGAAGGCGACCAGCAGAAACGCATCGCGCAACGTATCAATTACCTGCTCAATGGACGCATCCAGGAAGTTGGACACGTCGTAGCTGATTTTATAGTCTACGCCCGGCGGAAAGGAGGCTTTCATGACGTCGAGCTTCGCTTTCACATCGGCAATAACATCGCTGGCGTTGCTGCCGTAGTTTTGCCGCAGCACGATGGCCGCCGACGGATGACCATCCAGGTTGGAGTAGATGTCGAAGAATTCACTGCCCAATTCTACCCGGCCAATGTCCTTCAGGTGAATGCTTTCGCCGGCGGCATTGGCCCGGATAATAATCCCTTCGTATTCTTCCGGCTTGTCGTACCGTCCTTTGTAGGTGAGCACGTATTCGAGCGACTGAGCAGCGATACCGGAGCTTTGACCAATCCGGCCGGGCCGGCCAATGATACTTTGCTCCCCAATCGCCTTCATCACTTCTTCCACGGAAATGCTGTAGGCCCGCATCCGCTCCGGGTTCAGCCAGACGCGCATCGCGTAGCGTCGACTCCCCAGTATTTGCGCCCGAGCTACCCCTTTGGTCCGCTGGATTTCGGGGATCATCTTAACGGTAGCGTAGTTGAACAGAAATTTTTCGTCGATGCTCTTCTCCTTGGAATAGAGGTTGACGTACATCAACATACTGGGCTGGACGGGCGAAATAATAACCCCTTCGCGCTGCACTAATTCGGGCAGGAGCGGCATCACCTGATCCACCCTGGTTTTCACCCGGATCACGGCGACGTTCGGGTCCGTACCCGGTTCAAAAATAATCCGGAGGGTAGCTTCACCGGCACTGGTGGCGTCGGTGGCGATGTACCGCATATCCTGAACGCCGTTGATCGCCTGTTCCAGCGTAATCAGCGTGGACTTAACCAGTACGTCGGCACTGGCTCCGGGATAGGCAATGAATATATTGACCGTGGTGGGGGCAATATCGGGGAACTGCGAGATGGGTAACTTCGTGATTGCCAGCGTACCGACAAAAACGATCATGATCGATATGACAATCGCAAATACCGGTCTGCGTATGAATTTTGAAAACATGTCTGCTCTTTTTTAGAATAGCTACTTATTCGGCGTACAGCCCTAAATGAGCGAGGACAGCGGTGGGTTGCACGAATTTGGTCCGTATCTTTTCGTTTTCCCGTACCTGCCGCAAGCCTTCCAGCAGGATCCTGTCGTCTTTTTTCAGACCGGCCTGAACCGCAAAAATGTGGGGCATTTCGGCGGCTATGGTGATTTCCCGGGAGCGGATTATATTGTCTTTATCCACTATGTAGACGTACCTCTTTTCCAGGACTTCGAAAGTGGCTTTCTGCGGAATAATCAGGGCATTCGTAAGCGGCAGGGTCATTCGAACATTACCCGTTTCGCCATGCCGTAACAGCCCTTTCGGGTTGGGAAAGGTGGCCCGGAACGCAATGTTTCCGGTTTCGTTATTAAAGTCAGCTTCAATGGTCTGGACCACGCCCGGATAAGGAAACAGCTTGTTATTCGCCATCATCAGCGTTACGTTCAGCATACCGTTTGCTGCGGTACGGGTTTTAAGATCCAGGTATTCGGCTTCCGGAACGTTGAAATAAACCCACATCTTACTGTTGTCGGAGAGCGTGGTCAGCAAAGCACCCTCGTCGACCAGGCTTCCCTGCCGGACCTGAAAGTGATCCATCATCCCCGAAAAGGGTGCCCTGATTCTGGTGAATCCCAGGTGCGTTTCGGCGAGGTCCACCTCGGCTTTTGCCTTGTCTAATTTGGCATCGGACATAGCCAGTTCGTTGGGAGCCACAATCTTGCTGTCGGCCAGTTTTTTGGTGTTCTGGTATTCAATGGCGGCAAACTTCGCTTCAGCCTGTGCTTTGTGTAGTTCAGCTTCGTACAGCTTGGGCATAATCTGGAACATGAGTTGCCCCTGGCTGATGCGCTGCCCCTCATCGACGTAAATGGTCTGGATGTAGCCCCGTTGCTGCGCTCTCAGTTCGATGTGGCGGATGGCATGAATCTGGCACACGTAATCTTTGGTAATTGTCGTGTCCTTTTGCAAGGGACTGGTAACTAAATAGTTAACGGCCTCTTCCTTTTTTTCTTCTGCGTTCGTCGAACAACCTGTCATGTACAGCACGGCGCACAAGCTCAGGAGAACAGGAATTCTTTTCATATGGGTCTTATTAGTTAAAAAATAATTCGTGTGCTTTTTCATTCAGTGTGCGTTTGGACATAAACTGGGTAGTGCTGCTAAACAAATCGTCCGGGTCTATGCGGGATGGTTCAATAACTTTCCCCGGCGAGTTGATTTTTTGGTGCTAAGTGGTATGGAATCAAAAATAAATTGCACTAAATCAATAAAAGTATTCATCCTCTGTTTACTGCTTCAAAAGTATGTTTCTTTACTTTTGACGGAATTAAGAAATCTTAAAGATCAGATTAGAAGTTCTTAAAGAAGCGATTTCAAAGAAATGTCCTTGCTAATTTTGGTACTTTTCTAAGCTATATGGCGTATGAAGATATTGGTTGTGGAAGATGAAATTAAACTGGCGATGTCTCTGAAGAGGGGACTGGAGGAATACGGCTTTCAGACATCCGTAGCCCTGGATGGTGCCGCTGCCCGAAAAGCCGTCGAGTTTGGCGAGGTGAATCTGATTATTATGGACGTGAATCTGCCCGACATCAATGGCTATGATCTCTGCCGGTATATTCGTGCCCGCGATAACCCCGTGCCCATTATTATGCTGACGGCACTGGGCACAATTGAAAACAAATTGTCGGGGTTCGATGCCGGAGCCGACGACTACATACTGAAGCCTTTTGAATTTAGTGAGTTGCTGGCCCGCATTCAGGTAAGCCGAAAACGCAGTTTGCAACCCTACAATCCGGAGGGGAGCAGCCAACTGACTATGGCCGATCTGCTGCTTGATCTGCGCGAAAAAACAGTGAGCCGGGCGGGGCAATCCATTAAAGTGACACCACGCGAATTATCCCTGCTGGAGTATTTTCTGCGCAATCCCGGAACGGTGCTAAGCCGGAGCGAGATCGCCGAAAATGTGTGGGATACCCCGTTCGACAGCGGGACAAATCTGATTGATGTGTATATTAACTCGCTCCGGAAAAAGATCGATAAAGACTTCACCGCCAAGCTGATTCACACCCGGAAAGGCATCGGCTTTATGATGAAGGAGTTTACGGACTAATTATACGGGCATGAACCTCAGAACTCGACTTGCACTCACGTTTATTGTGGCCGTATCGCCCGTGTTGCTGCTGTTTCTGGCTTACTTTTACTATTACTTCTACCGCTCAAAGCAGGAAGATTTTTCGAATACCCTGAGAAATCGGGGTATCTCCATGACCCACCTTTTGTTAGAGAAAAAGGCCTTTAGTGGGTCCCTGCTTCGGCGCATTGACGAAGATACCTATACGACTTACTCCAACCGGCGGGTAGCCATTTACGACGTTCACGACAAATTGTTGTACGACAGTGGTGAGCTAAACAACCTGCACAGGAGCAAGGCTGGTTTCATCATAACACCCGCCCTGCTGGCTCAAATTGCCCGGCAGAAAGAGGTGCAAATTACGGACGGACCCCGTTCCGGAATCGGTTTATTACTGCATCAGCCAAATGGTTACTACTATAAAGTTGTCTCGTACGCCATTGACGATTACGGGCGGGTCAAACTCCGGGAGGCTATCCTGGTATCAATCACGTCATTCCTGGTGGCGTTTCTGGTTGTGATTTTGCTGAGTCAGCTTTTTGCCCGTCGGTCCATCAAGCCCATCGCCGATATGATCCGTCAGATTGAACGAATCAACGTATCAAATATGGAGACCCGCCTGACCCCTCGTAACAACGGAGATGAGCTGGCCCGTCTGGCATCTACCTTCAATGAAATGCTCGACCGGATTTCGACCTTCGAAATGCAGAGAAGCTTTGTGTCGAATGCTTCTCACGAACTGCGGACACCGCTCACCCTGATCACGAATCAAATTGAGGTCGCTCTGATTAAACCCCGAACGGATGAGGAGTACCGGGGCATTCTTCGTTCCATCCTCGAAGACGTCGATAAGCTAAATGTACTGTCCAACGGCCTCCTCGAACTGGCTCAGTTTGAGGGAAAACACATTAAGATTGGCTGGACAACGGTTGGCTTAGACGAAGTACTCTACGAGGCTGTGGCTACCATACTCCACAAACATCCTGGCTTCAATGTTACGTTTATGACCGATTCGCAGGACGAAGATGCATCCCTGCCGTCCATACAAATCAGGGCTGAGGAGTCTTTGTTGACGATGGCCTTCATAAACCTGATCGAAAATGGCTGCAAATTCTCGCCTGACCATCGTGCCCGTATCAGGCTGGTAATTGCCCCTGCAACGGTACAAGTCACCATTGAAGATCGGGGTATTGGTATCGCTGCCGCTGAACTTGATTATATTTTTCAGCCGTTTTACCGGGCTACTAACGCCAGGGTTATTAAAGGCAATGGTATTGGCTTATCCCTGACCGAAAAAATCATTAAGCTACACAACGGTTCTATCGCGGTACAATCTCAACTCGATATTGGCACCACCTTCATCATTTCGCTGCCGCGTGATCCCTGGGCAGGTTGTAATCTGCCCGCCTGATAGCTAACTGGTCATGTTAATGATCAACGAAAAGCAGGCAAAGTCTACGTAGTCCGATTCGGGCGTGTTGGGAAAATCAATCTATTGACTCTTACTGGTCGAGTTGTCAGGTATGGTAACTCATCTGTCCTGATATTGGTTGTCAATTTAGGTGAAAATTGACAACCAATATCAGGACAAGACACAAGCCCGATGAGAAACTCATACCTAGTGTTGGGTATAGTCAAGGTCAGCCTATTTCCTATGAACCGGGAAAACTGACCTTTTTTTCGTTTAACTATGGATACTCTATTCTTTTGATACAATCGTCGTGAAGCACCTCTTCCTCTTCTTTTTACTGGTAGCGGGATTTTATACCGCAGAGGCCCAGCCGGATCGCCGGACCGCCGTCAAACGCCTGTACATTGCGAATGACGACCACACCGATTATATGTGGACGGCCAACGAAGCCAAATATGACTCGGCTTTCGTGCAGATGCTTGATTACTACCTGAAGCAGATCGATTCTACGCGAAACAATCCGCCCGATTTTCAGGCCCGTTTCAACTGCGACGGCAGCTACTGGCTGCGGGCGTACGAAAAATATCGCTCTCCTGCCCAGTTCAGGCGGCTCATCGCGGCTGTTAAATCCGGCCATATCGGCAGTCCGCTCAATACACTAGTCAGTACCTACGGTGCCCAGCCTACGGAGGCTGTGATCCGGGGAATGTACTACGCCGGGCAACTGGAGCGAACGCACAGCAGTCGGAAGGCTGCATCCCCGGCGCTCCGGTTCCGGCTGGCCGAAGCGATGGAAAACAATACCATCCCGCTGGGGCTGGCCTCATTATGGGCTGGGTCGGGGGCTAAATACAGTTGGAAAGGCATCGGCGGCTACGGTAGCCAGATGACCTACGAATACCGGGCCAACCGCCGTCACCAACTTTACCGTTATACAGGATTGGACTCGTCAGGTGTGCTGATGAAATGGTACGGTTATGATGGTCGACCCAACACGCATACACCTTTCGGGGGATATGCCGAATGTCGGTTAGTGATGAAATCGGTGAATACAACAAAAGAACTCCGGCAGATTGTGAGCCGGCTGGATGCGCTTTGCGATACGGTTTCCCCGCAGTCAACCTACCCGTATAACGTAGCGGGTGCCTTTGGGTATGGGCACGATGACCTGGATAATTTCACCTCAACACCGTTTCTTGAAGCCGCCCGGCTTGAAACCACACCCAACCGAAGGGTGCGCGTCTCGAACGAAGAAGACTTTTTTGAGGATGTAGCCCGCAGCTATCCCCGTTTGCCGTCGGAGTCGGTAAGCTACGGCAACGAGTGGGATCTGTACTGTGCATCCATGAACGAAACTACCGCCCAGGTCCGCCGGGCGACCGAAAAACTGCGCTCCGCGGAGGGGCTGGCTTCGTTGGTAGCGTTGAAGGAACCCGCTTTCGCCAACCACCTGACTCCTGCCCGTAACCTCGCCTGGGAATCGCTGGGTATGTATTGGGAACACAACTGGACTGCCGATGGGCCGGTGAAACAGCCCATACGGGCCGGATGGCAAATCAAGCTGCAACAGCAGATAACGGGCTACGTCGATTCACTGTTTTTCCTTTCAGCCAAAACCCTCGGCGCACAAATCAGAAAGACGGCAACTCAACGCTTTTACGTGTTCAATCCGTTGAACTGGTCTCGCAGCGACGTGGCTGATCTAGCGTATTCAGGCCCGTATCCCATCCGGGTAGTCGATGTGGTCACGAAAAAAGAGGTTGCCAGTCAGTTGATTATGAAAGCCGGAAGCCAGTTTTTGCGCATCCACGCCGAAGCTATTCCATCGGTTGGGTATAAGGTGTTTGAGCTGCAGGCAGGAACACCCGCCCCCTTGCCCGTTGCGGCCAGGGTGGCGGGTGAGTACATTAGTACGTCCCGGTATCGGTTGCGGCTTAGCCCGTCGGGAGCCATCACGGAACTCTATGACAGTTTGGCCGGGCGGCAGTTGGTGAAAGCCATCAACGGAAGATACCTGAACGATCTGGGCGTGTCGGATGTGCGCGAAGGCAGTCCGGTAGTGATCGAAAATGTGGGGCCGGTGTCGGTGACGATCAAAGCTGTTTCGCTCCTGCCGGTGCCGCATACGGTCCGGGTAACGCTGTTTGCCAACAACCGCACCGGCGGACCGCCCCGCATCGAGATTGAGAACCAGATTCAGGCCAATTTTACCGACGTAAAAACCTGGGCGTTTTCGTTTAATCTGCTAAATCCCACTACGCATCACGAGGAACTGGGCGCGATTCTAACCGCTAAGAAAGAAACAAGGGGTGGTCATTACGCCAGTCAGAACGCCCGCCTGGACTGGCAAACGTTCAACCACTTTGCCGACTTGACCGAACCCCGGAGTGCCGGAATTCCGGGTCACGAATCAAGCTATGGTGTCACGCTGTCGAATGTAGACTGTAGTTTTTTTAGGCTGGGTCAAAGCACCGTCGATTCGCTCTGGGAAAGTTCGTCGCAACTGAGTGCGCTGGCGGGCGGGCAAGTCGATACAAAAATTGAGGACAAAGGCGTATTGGGTATTTTCGGGCAAAATGGGCAAACAAACTTTCGGTATAACTTTGCGCTGACCACGCATACTACGGATTTCGATCCGGTAGCGGCTATGAAATTCGCCCTCGATCATCAAAATCCACTTGTAACGGGACTCGTCACCAGTACGACTGACATCTACCCGGCCACGACCTTTTCGCTGCTAACCACCAATGACCCGAATCTGTTGTTATGGGGCCTGAAACCAAGCGAAGAGGGGATAGGCCAGGGGCTGATGGCTCGGTTCTGGAATATGGGCAGTCGGTCGGCAAGCCCCGCTCTGACAGTAGCCAAACCCATCCGGCGGGCCTGGCAAACGACGCATATCGAAACCAACGAGCGGGTTTTAACACCCGAAAACCGGCAGTTGCGGGTCAAGTTTGCTCCACATCAACTAAATACCTACCGGTTACAACTCGCTAACTGACCCACTCTTGAAAACCCTCGCAATCGGCATTGACATTGGCGGAACCCGTACCAAAATCGGGCTTGTAGAAGTAGAAACAGGTCAGGTGGAAGCCATGCTCATTACGCCTACCGAAACCAAAGATGGTGAGCGGTTTCTACAGTTAATTGGCGAAGCCATCGGTCAGTTTAAGGCCAAAGCCGGGGGAGCTACGATAGTGGGCGTTGGCATCGGCGTACCGGGCTTTGTCTTCGCCAACGGCACCGTTGATTCGACGTATGGCTTTCTGGAGTTTATGGAGGACTACCCCCTTGCCAATCATATTCAGGAGCAGCACGACCTGCCCTGCCGACTCGATAACGATGCACGGGTGGTGGCTCTGGGCGAAGCCCTTTATGGGCAGGGAAGGGGCTATGACCGCGTACTAACACTGACCCTGGGCACCGGGTTGGGGCTGGGCTTTACCATTGGTGGTACGTTAGACGGGCGGCTGCCGTTTGCCCACATGGGTGGCCACATCACAATCAGCGACGACCAAACCGTGTGCTACTGTGGCAAAACAGGATGTCTCGAAGCGCTGGTATCGGCTTCGGGCATTAGCCGGATCGCCAGTCGGTTGCTTTGGCCGGACAAATACCCGGACCTGCCACTTACCGCCGAGCATATTTTCTGGCAAAAACAAGCTGGAAACCCGGACGCCGACGCGATTGTGGAGGCATACATTGGTTACCTGAGAACGGGTATCGACAACTACGTTAACCTGTACGCACCTGATCGGATTGTGCTGGGCGGGGGCATTGCCAAAGGGCTGAAAAATGATGTCGACAGGCTGCACACGCCTGCGCTGCTTAATCCCTACAAAGCCTACACGACCACGATTGCCGTGTCCGCGCTGGAAGAGCAGGCGGGCATTCTGGGCAGCGCGGCTCTTTTTAATCAATAATCCGTTACCCTGTGAAAACCAAACTCGAACCCTGGATTCTGTACTCGATTGCGGCTGCCTTTTTCTGGGGTATGTGGGGGGTGGTGGCCAAGCTGATTTCCGATCAGGTATCCCCCTTTACCAACCACGTGCTGTTTAGCCTGGGGATGCTGCTGACGCTGCCATTGGTACTCAAAAAAATCAGGACCGAACCACCGAATCGCCGGGGCATTATCTGGGGATTAGTGGCGGGCGTACTGGCCATTGTCGGTAATATCGCGGTATATCAGGCGTTTACGTCGGGCGGACTGGCGGCCATTGTCATTCCGGTCACGAATCTGTATCCGCTCGTGACTATTGCTATCGCGCTGCTGGTATTTAAGGAGAAACTTAACCGAATCAACGCCATTGGCATTCTATTAGCCATTCCGGCAGTAGTGATGCTGTCGGGCGAGTCGCTGCTGTTCGATAATCCGTCGGCTTTTTTCGGGGGTATAGGGGCCAATACGTGGCTGCTCTATTCGCTGGTGGCTCTGCTGTTCTGGGGCCTCTTCAGTGCCGCCCAAAAGGAAACGACCAATAATATTTCCGCCGAATGGTCCTACGTCAGTTTCATTATTTCGTCGGTTGTGATCGCCCTTGGCTTCCTTGTTTTTGGCCTGACCAATCTTACTATATCCACAAAAACACTGAGCTTAGGTTCGCTGGCCGGGATGCTGAATGGACTGGGCGTATTGGCCAGTTTTGCCGCCTACAGTGCCGAAGGGAAAGCGTCGAAAGTAACCACTATTGCCGGTGCGCTGCAACCCGTTTTCACCATCGTGCTGGCCCTGATTTTCCTGAACGAAAGCCTGTCACTGATTGAGTCGCTGGGTATTGGCCTGGCCATTCTCGGTGCGCTAACCTTATCGTATGAACCGGTTTCCACATAAAAATACATACCTGCATGAATGCCGTTTTGCAAGAAATCTTAGACATACCGGCCCGCGCGAACGATGTGCTGAACAGTCCGGTCGAACCACTGCCCCTGCACGTACCGTATTTTGGTATGGGATCGTCGTACTTTGCACCGCTGGCCTTTAAGTACATGGGGGTGCCAATCCAGCCCGAACTGGCGTCGGAACACGCTTATTACGTGGCGAAGGGCCAAAAAATCCCGCTGGCGGTGCTGCTGTCGCAGTCGGGCCGGAGCAGCGAGGTGCTTTGGTGCCGGGACCTGGTGGAGCAGTACGTAGCCGTCTCGAACGACCCTGACAGCGATCTGTGCACGGCCTCGAACGTGATCCGCGTGTTGCCGATTCTGGCTGGTGAAGAACGGTATTCGTCCTCAAAAACCTACGTCAACACGCTGGTGGCACTGTTCAAAGGCTTCGGCTTCTCGCCCGATGCCAGTGTGGCCCTGATCGCTGATAACCTTGAGCAGTACCGCCAACAGGGCGAATACCTGGCAGAGCAAATTCTGACGCTAAGGAATCAGTATCCAATTCATGGGATGTACGTCACGGGCAGCGGCCCCAACATCGCCACGGCCTGCGAAGCCGCCCTGATCCTGAGCGAAAGCACCAAATTGAATTTCCACGGTCTGCCCATGTCGCAGTATGATCATGGCCCCAAAGAAACTGCAAATCACAGCATTGTGATTCAGATTATAACGAGCGGACCTGCCTTTGAACGGACCCGAAACCTATCGGCGAAAATTGCGAAGGCGGGTGCCCACGTATTCACGGTCGAACTGCCCGACCGGGTGGCCGGCGTGGTGTCCGAGCAGTTCTCCATATTGCATACCATCATTCCGTTTAACTTCATGGCGTACTACTTAGCCGTAAAATTAAACATCGGTGAAACCTTTGTAGTGGGCGGAAAAGTAACGGAAGCCAGCTAAAAGTCTCACCTACCGAAATTGCTTTGCCAAAGACGTAGCGACAACGCTCGACACCATCAGGGCATTGGGCATTACCGATATGGAGTTTCCATCCTTTCCGGCAAGACAGCCACCGATTAAAAAACTCCTTAACGAACGGGGGTATGAAAGGCTCCTCTTTTGAGGTCGGTTATGCCGATCTGCAGCATATTGCCCATCTGAAAATGCTTGAGGAATGACAAAGAATAGAAACGAATCGCCAAGTATACCAATGAAATTTTACGCGCCCGAATGGGGCAATACGTTGCCATTTGACTTGTTTTGTCAGCATGTACAGGCCGCCGACTATGACGGCGTCGAAATGGCCCTGCCACTCGAAATGGAGAAGCGCCGGACGGTTATTGACACCCTTCAGACGTACGGTCTTGAACTGATCGGGCAGTATTGGCAGTCCTTCGAACGCGATCTTGGGGAACACAGTCGGAACTACGAGAAATACCTCCGAAATCTGGTTGCGGCCCAGCCCGTTTTTATTAACTCCCAGACCGGCAAGGATTTCTTTACATTCGACCAGAACAAACAACTATTCAATTTGGCGGCCCGAATTTCAGCAGAAACAGGCGTCAGAATCATCCACGAAACGCACCGGGGCAAGGCGCTGTTTGCAGCCCATGTAGCGCAGGACTATCTGACTCAACTGCCTGATGTTCGTATTTGCTTAGACATTTCGCACTGGTGTACCGTCCATGAATCACTGCTCGATGATCAAACCGAAGCCGTAACGCTGGCAATCTCACGCGCTGACCACATTCACAGTCGGGTGGGGCATCCGGAAGGCCCGCAGGTCAACGACCCCCGCGCGCCGGAGTGGGAGGATACGCTCAATACCCACCTGGCCTGGTGGGATCAGGTTGTCGAAACGCACCGGTCCAACGGGAACCAGCTAACCGTTACGACCGAGTTCGGTCCACCGGCCTACATGCCCGTTATGCCGTATACGCAGTTGCCCATCGGTAATCAATGGGAAATCAACCTATTCATGATGAATCTGCTGAAAAAGCGCTACGCCTGAACACTATAGCCTACGCTGTATTCCTTCGCTTTTCCGGTACTCAGCAGGCGATACACCCATTTGCTTTTTGAATAACCGTGAAAAATAGAACGGATCGTCGATGCCCAACCGGGAGGCCACTTCATTGACGCGCAAATCGCTGAAGTGCAGCAACTGGCAGGCCCGCTGGATGCGCAGGTGATTGAAATACTCGATGGGCGCGTAGCCGGTGTCCTGTTTGAACTTCCGACAGAAAAACGAAGCGGACAGATTAGCCGACTGAGCAATATTATCCAGTGTAATGACATTTGACAGGTTTTGCTGCATGAACAGGATGGCTTTATTGGAGGGATTGACAGTGCTTGCTACAAGTTCCTTCTGGAAGCTTAGCGGTGAAACGAACGAGGCTAAAAAATACGAGAGCGTTAGGTTAGCCGTCAATAAGTTCGACTGGCTGTATCCGTTCAGAAAGGCATCGACTATCTGCCCGAATAGCCGGATGCGCTCGTCCGAAAACCCAACCCGAATGGCTTGTGGCGTCGATTCCTGCTCATTTTTGGTGGCCATCGTAACGGCGGCACACTGACTGCCGCTCAGGTGAAACCAGTAAATCGTCCAGGGGTTATTGGTCTCAGCCCCGTAAGAATGCGGGATACCAGGGGCAATGGCAAAAACTGAACCAGCCTGTATCGTCACCCGGCCATTGGGTACCTGAATCCAGCCCAGCCCGTCGGTGCAGTAGAGCAGAATCACCTGCGACATGCCGGTTGGTCGCTGGTAATAATGATGCAGGGCCTTCGGAAAGAAACCCATCTGGGTAATGAACAAGCTGCTGATCAGGGGCATTGACCGACATTTTTCAACGACCTGTTTCGGAATCTCGATCATCCGTTCACCGGTAAATCCCCGGCCTTTTCGATTCTGTCGCTTCGTTGGCATTGGTTAAGCGTAATTTCCTGCTAAAGATAAAATAATCCATGTTTATGCCAATATACTTCATTCAGCCTTACTGTTAAAAACTGAATTTTGTGCCTATAAAATATGATTAATGCGCTACGCACTGATCACTGCACGACTGAGGTATGTACACTATCGTTTCCGCCCTTCTTCTGAGTTTACTGCCCGGCACCGGACTGCAGGCTGCCCATACACCCGGAGGGCCACCTTACGCCCGGTGGACGCGCACCGAACTGGTGCTGAATAATGGACAGGTTCAGCGCACAATTAAACTACCCGCTTCGGAAGGTAGCTTTTTAACGACGCTGTACAAACCGGTTGAAGGCGAACACAAGTACTTCACGAAAGCAAATCCCGACTTTCAGTTTGAGCTGAACGGGAAATCCTACAGCGGCTCGGGCGACTGGCGGCTGGTTACTGTTCAGCAAATTTCGGATAGTAAACAGGGCGACGGAGCAGCCGTAACCTTGCAAAGCAAAGACGGAGCGGCTGAGGTGACCGTTCGTTTCTTGCTCTATCCTAACCTGCCCGTTATCCGCAAGAGCTTAGTGATCAAGAATTTAGCTGATAAGCTGGTTCGACTGGAGTCGGTCGACGTAGAGAAATTTATCACAACGGCGTATTACGCTACTACGTTTAGCTGGATTTGCCACGACTACGGCAGAAGGCGCTCGATTGGCCCCTATGACGGCAACATGCAGGATGCATTACTGACCGTTCACAACAGTGACTGGCGGCAGGGTATCGTCATTGGCAACGAAGCCGCCGGCGTTGTTAAACACACGTCTGTATTTTGGAATGAACCCGCCATTCTGAGTGGATTGACGCACAAAGATGCCCGCTTCCCGTTTCGGAAATATATCGCTAAAGGAGAGTCGTTCACGACACCGCCCGTATTCACCATTGTTTACAACAACCACACTGACCCCGACGAAATACTGAATACTGCCGTTCCGGATTTTGTCCGGAAGCATCTGGGCATACGATTATCTGAACTGGCGCAAAAACCCACCTTTGTGTATAACACGTGGGTACCTTTTCGCAAAGACATCGATGAAAAGCTGGTCATGGAGTTGGCGAAAGCGGCCGCCGATGCCGGTATGAAAGAATTCGTGATTGACGATGGCTGGGCTACTACTTATGGCGATTGGATTATTGACAAGAAGAAATTTCCCAATGGGCTGAAACCCGTTTTTGACTACATCAAATCGCTGGGCATGAAGCCGGGGCTGTGGGTTAGCGTAGGCAGTGCTTCGCCGGATAGCAAGGTCTATAAAGCGCATCCGGAATGGTTCGTTCTGGATTCAGCCCAGCAACCCGCCAATCTGCACGAAGATGACCTGAATATGCGGACCGCCTGCTTTGGCACCGGGTGGCACGGCTACATCAAAGACGTATTGCTTAAACTGGCACTCGACTATGGGCTGGAATACCTGAAGCTTGACTTCACCGTCGTAACCAGCACGTACCGGTTCGGCAACAAGGTAACCGGCTGTTACGCCAGCCATCACAAGGGGCACCGAGATCATCACGAGTCGTTGTACACCAATTACAAAGACGTATGGAAACTCTTCGATGAGCTACATGCCGCTAAACCTAACCTGTTCATCGACTGCACGTTCGAGACAATGGGCGGATTGCAGTTGGTTGACTACGCCATGTTGAAACATGCCGAAGGCAACTGGCTGTCTAACTTCAACGGCCCCGACGCCAAAGTGGATTTACGAGTCCGGAACATGGCCTGGTGGCGTTCTCCGGCCATACCCGCCACGGCACTTGTCATCGGTAATCCGGAGATGCAGGATAGAGGCTGGGAGATGCACATCAAATCGCTGGCCGGAGCTTTACCCATTATGTTGGGTGATCCGCGGAAGTTATCTGCTCCAGACCTGAAAAAGTATAGAGCCTACGCCGATTGGCTGCAATTGATGGAAAATCAGCATCAGATCATGAGCTATCGTCAGGATTTGACCGGGTTTGGAGAACCCATGGAAGGCATGTGGGATGGCTTTCAGCGGATCAACACTGACACGAAACAGGGCGGTATCGTCGGCGTATTCAAACAGGGCGCTGCTGAAACGAAGCGGATAGTAACCGTCCGGCACCTCGACCCGGCCCGGCAGTATCAGGTCAAATCAATGGATGGGAAAGTCGTTGCCGTTCTGGATGGACAGGCCCTCCAAACGACCGGATTTGCGGTGAACCTTACCGAGCCGTATGCCGGGGAGCTTTTTGAAATAAGTGCTAATTGATAAACAACCCTAAAGAGTAATTACCATGACAAATCAATCGTTAACTCAGGCCCAAATCGAGCAGTACAAGAAGGATGGCTACCTCATTATCAATGGCTTTTTGAATCCGGAAGAAGTCGAAAAGCTGTATGAGGTCGCTATTGACGACAGTGCCGTCAGCAAAAACGCGATTAATGTAAACGACAGCACCGGGAAACGCAGCAAACTATCGCTCTGGTATAAACCCGGCGCCGACATCTACGGCCTCCTTACCCGTAGCCAGCAACTGGTAAACTCTGTCGATCAACTGCTCGATAAAAATGGGGATGGTAGCGTGAACCGTGGCGACGGCGGACCGACTGACCATCCAGTCCGGGTATGTCATTTTCACTCCAAGCTAATGCAGAAAGAGCCACGCGTAGGCGGGGCCTGGGAATGGCATCAGGACTACGGCTACTGGTACAAGAACGAGTTTCTGCTGCCCGATCAAATGATGTCGGTGATGGTGGCGATAACGGATGCTAATAAGGAAAACGGCTGTTTGCAGGTCATCAAAGGCTCGCACAAAATGGGGCGGGTCGAACATGGCTTTGCGGGCGAACAGGTTGGCGCATCGCAACGGTACGTCGATCTGGCCCTGAAAACGATGGATCTGGTATATGTGGAGTTGAAAGCGGGCGATGTCTTGTTTTTTCACAGCAACATTCTCCACCGTTCGGAGGCCAATCTGTCGGATAAGCCGCGCTGGTCGATGATCTCGTGCTACAACCGTCCATCAAATATTGGGTACAACGACTCTGCTTCGTCCTTGTCGAGCATCACGCCCATCGAGGTCGTTCCCAATGACGCCCTGCTCACCTGGGAAACGGCTGGTCTGGCCGAAGAGGGAGCCGATTTCCTGGCAAAAGAAGCAGACGTTGCGTTGAAATAATGGAGTTACCACACAGAGCGGCACGAAGACGCACGGAAATATACCGGAATTTTCTTCTCGGCTTTATGCAGGCTTTGTCCTAATCTTATCCTATATCCCTACTCTTCATGGCCATCATTATTCAGGCGCAATCCGAGACCATACCCAATGCGGCTACGGTTAACCGGACGTATGTTTACCTCATCAGTGCCATTGCCGCCTTGGGTGGGGTCCTGTTCGGTTTCGATCTGGTGATTATTTCCGGTACGGTCCCGTTTTTTACCCGCTACTTCAATCTGAACGAGTTTCAGACGGGCTGGGCGGTGGGATGCATCAACCTCGGAGCGGCCGTCGGGGCGCTGATTGGCGGGAAACTGAGTGATTCGCTGGGACGTAAAAAACTCCTGATGGGCTGCGCCGTGCTGTTCGCGCTGACGGGCTTAGGTACGGGCTGGGCCGGAAGTTTCCCCTTCTTCGTCGCCTTCCGGATGTTAAGCGGGGTAGCCGTGGGAGCAGCGGCTTTGGTGTGCCCGATGTACGTAGCCGAAATTTCGCCCGCTTCCATGCGGGGGCGTATGGTGTCGTTCTATCAACTGTCGATAGTCACGGGCATTCTCCTCGCTTATCTGTCGAACTATCTGCTGCTCAATACCGGCGAAAATAACTGGCGGTGGATGTTTTCTTCTCAGTCGGCTCCGTCGCTGCTGTTCTTTTTTGGCTTATTCTTCGTGGCCGAAAGTCCCCGCTGGCTCATCCGAAAGCACCGAACCGCCGAAGCTGAGGCTGTGCTGGAGCGGATTGGTGGGAACGAATACGCCCGCCTGGAAACCGCTCAGATCAAGGCCAGTTTTTCGCAGGAAACCGGAACGGCGGGGATGCGGCCCACCGACCGCCCGCCCGCCCGAAAATCGGTTAGTGATTTATTTCAGAAGGACCTGTGGCCGATTGTATTCATCGGCATTGTGGTGGCGGTTTTCTCGCAGGCCGTTGGGCAAAATTCCTTGTTCTCCTACGCCCCGGAGTTGTTCCGTCAGGCGGGGATGGCGCAGGATTCCGCCTTTTTGCAGTCGATTATTATCGGGGTGATTAACTTCATTTTCACCTTTATCGCCATTGGTACAATTGATAAAGTCGGGCGAAAAAAACTCCTGCAGTACGGCTCGGCCCTGCTTTGTTTAGACGCACTGGCCTTATCGGTCGCCTTCTATTGGCAGTTACCCGGCGCGTGGGTGCTTGTTTTCGTGCTGGCGTTCATTGCGATTTATTCGGCTACGTTGGGTCCTGTTACCTGGGTGGCGCTCTCGGAAATCTTTCCGAACCGGATTCGGGGAAATGCGCTGGCGCTGGCAACGCTGGCTCTGTGGATCACAAACTTCTTTACCACGGCCTCATTCCCCATCATGAAACAGCACTGGGGGCTGCCCATCACGTTTGGGTTTCACGCGGTTCTGTGCTTTGTCTACTTTCTGTTCGTTCGGCTACGAATGCCGGAGACGAAAGGCAAATCCCTGGAAGAGATTGAGAAAGAACTGACCCGTCACTAAAACGCATGTATGACTCTTCAACTTACTCCTGCTGAACACGCGCTGCTCTGGAATGACTTCCGTAAAGGAAACTCAGCCGCCTTCGCTAAACTGTATGATCTATTCGCGGCTGATCTGTATCGGTATGGGTATAATCTGGTCCGGAACCGGCAGTTAGTGGAAGACTGTCTGCACGAGTTGTTTCTACACCTGCATGAGAACCGAGCTCGATTGGGGGCCACTGACAATATTCGGTTTTACCTGTACCGGTCTTTGAAACGGCGTCTATTGGACACGGTCGGGCGATTCAACAAACTTTCTTCGGAAAAATATCTGTTCGACGGTGCGGAGTTCCTCATTCAGCCGTATGAATGTTTATTGGTCGAGGAGCAGCTTATCAATCAGCAAAAGCAGTTACTGGCCATGGAATTGAACCGATTACCCAAACGCCAGAAAGAGATTCTGTACTTGGTTTATATGAAGGGGTTGAGCTACCAGCAGGCAGCCGAAGTGATGAATATTACTATGAAAAGCGTGTACAACACGATCAATGTGGCTTTGACAACATTACGAGCGCTGGTGCATATATCGTTTCAGCAACGAGGGGCATTGTCAATGTAGAAGGCGCATTGGGGGCAGCATCCGGCACGGTTACGCACAAAATCGGCGCACTTATTTTCTACCTATAAACAGGAACTAACAGCGAATTGCCTGTTTAACAAGCAAAACCCGCTTTCCCCATGAAATTAACGGTCTTATTTATTGTTGCCTGCCTACTACAATTACAAACGGCATATTCTCAAAAAATCGGCACCTGGACTTTATCAGCAAAGGGGCTGCCTGTTTATCAGTATACGGGTAGCTTGCCGTTTACGGCGGTTGACAAAGACGGAAAGGATGCCAATCTGCCCGAAGACCCTTACTTTCTATTGGGTAATTACCGCATGGCCTTACTAACCCACGCCAGTGGACGGTATCAGTTCGTAACCGCCGAAAGAGCCTGGGCCAGGATGAATGCCGCCGGGCAAACCAACTACGGCTGGAACGATGCGAGCCTTGTGTTTACCAACCAGGGAAACCAAAAAATGGCCTTAGTCGGCATCAATTCCATGGCTGCGGATCCGGCCGTGGCACAAAAATTCTTTGGCGCAGGGGTTGCCCGGTATACGTATCAGTTGGCTCATCAGGTACGCTGCACCCGGGTCATCTCGGTCAAACCCTCCCCAAAAATCAATACCGGAAATCCCTCGTTTGTGATTACCGTTACGCTGCTGAATACTGGCAATAAGGCTCAGGAACTGGTGTACACCGAACGGACGCTGGTCAATTTTGTCCTGAACGGCACGCAATATACCGACCCGGCAAAACGACCGCTCCTTTATAACTCCACGATTCATAGTGATGAAAACAAACAGGTAGCCATCGCCGATTTATCGTATAAAATCAATGATTTCCAGGTGGTAGCCACCCCAACGGAACGGTATCTGTATGATGTTGATCCACCCTCGTTGTTTATGTATGCGAAAAGCACGAGTGCCGCCTACAAAACAGCGGTAGTGGCCACCAAAGACACCTTGGCCACTACCGTGAATGCTACCTTGAAACCGGGCCAAACGGTACAACTCAATATCGTGATCGGGTTGACGAAGGGCAATCGGGTTGCGGACGTTGAGACCCAGGTGGCGGAATTGCTTACGGGGGCCAGCCTCAACGACCCTTCGGATGGCCTGTACGTGAACCAGTGGAAGGCGAAACTACCTGACTTTTCGAGGGAGAAAAACGAAATCTTCAAGCGGGAGATGCTGTGGAATGCGCACATGGTCGAAGCTTCGGCCAAATATAGCGAGTACTACAAAGAGACGTTCATTCCCCAGGGGACGGTTTATAGCTATTATTTTGGTGACAATATCTCTAACCGGGATCATTTGCAGGCGGCTCTGGCGGCTTGTTACACCAATCCCGACCTGGCTAAATCAATCCTCCGGTACGTCATCAAACATTCGGAAGCCGACGGCGAAATCAAGCGGGGAAACTCTGGTTTTGGGTATACACCCCCGTCGATCTATAAAGAAAGCGATGAGCAACTGTTCTTCTTTTACACCCTCGCCGAATACCTGTCGATCACCCACGATTATCAATTCTTAACCGAACAGGTTGCTTACTACCCCGCCGAACTAAACAGAAAGGAAACGGTGCTTACAATTGTGAAGAAGTACTTCATCTACCTGCGCGATGAAGTTGGTACAGGCCCCAATGGATTGGTGAAGATGCTGAACTCCGACTGGAGTGACAGCTTTTTTCATGATTATTCACCAAACGTGTATGCCGGAACCGCCGAATCCCATCTGAACTCAGTGGTGGTTTTAGCCACCTTTCCTACACTGATAACGGCTTTGGAAAAGTCGAGAAATGCCGAGGCTGCCTCACTAATCACCGCCTTGAAGACATACCGGGCAACGGTTGAGCAAAACTACATGCGTGATTTAGGCGACCGCAAATTTTCGGCCCGGGCCTACTTGAGTTCTACGTTAAAATTTGGTCTTGATAACGTCTGTCTTGAGCCCCAGGGGTATTTGTTGCAAGTGCCGGGCCTGCCCACAGCGCGAAAAAAGGAGATATACGCATACGTAAAAAGCAAAGTGCTGGACCCGGAGAAAATTGGTATGCGAACGCGGGAGCGATCGTTATGGGGACGGAATCCCGATGGAGAAGATGGCGGCATCTGGTTCTCGTTGGAGTATCCGGTGTTGCTTGGTGTGGCTACGTTCGATAAAGACGAAGCGTGGGCACTGCTGAGGAAGTTTTCCTTCCATAATTACGCCCAGCAGTACCCCGATTACTGGGTTGGCCAATGGACCGCAGCCGATGAGGTGAATTCAACTTTATACCGGGACGGTTTGTATGCCTTCTGGGTGCCCTCACCTGACAGAAAAAGAGCGTTTCAGGGTTATTGTTCGCACCCGCATACCTGGCCCTTATTCTGTTATTTTAAGCTAAAGGGGAAGTAGAAACTGTCCGAAAATAGTTTGTTGAGCCTTCGGGGCCTCATGGCAGGGAGAACGTTTGCTTTCCCAACTAATCAGGCTTCGATTTGCGTAACTTACTGCAAACCAACGGTAATAGGGCAATGAATATGTCCGTAGATTTCGGTAGGTTTGAGTAAAAGGTCCGTTTGCTTATGAAATCGAGGATTCACCCCCGCTACTATGTTCTGCTACAGATCCTGATCATACCGCTGTATATCAGCACCTATAACTGGATACTGATTGGCGAGGCCTATTGGCAAAACAGGCGCACGTTTGTGCTGGCAACGGGCATTATGGTGGCCATTTCGGTCAGTAACTACTTAGCGAATGGTGCCTTAGTCCGGCGGTTGATGCATAAAGAAAATCCTGAGCCGGCCCAATACATGGCCAAAAAGCTTAACCAGTTCAGGATAACCGCAACCTGCTCCTCGCTACACTTTAGCCTGGCTTTTTTTAGCTACCAGTGGATTGGCCTGCCCGGTTTTGTCCCTGATCTCACTCAACTGGGGTTTGGAGTGCTGTTCACCATCCTGGTCGATGCGATTGTTACCATAGCCTACGAAAGCCTTCACAATTTCTCCTACTGGCAAGAGTCGCGCCGGGAAGTGGACACCCTGAGCAAGGCCCAGCACCAGGCGCAGTTAGATGCCCTACGCCAGCAGGTGAATCCTCATTTTCTATTCAACAGCCTCAACTCTCTTACCTCCCTTATTGACGAAGACCCTAAGCAGGCCGGAGCGTATGCCGAAGAACTCAGTTCGGTCTATCGGTATTTACTACGTTGCAACGAAACGCCCCTGGTCTCTTTAGCCAGCGAACTGGCCTTCATTGATTCCTATTACCACTTGCTCAAAACCCGTCACGGCGACTCACTGCAGTTAGTCACGCGCATTGTGCCGGGTCTGGAAGGTCGGCAAATTCCCCCGCTGACGCTCCAACTGTTAGTCGAAAATGCGGTTAAACACAACGTGATTCTGCCCGATCAACCGCTGATTATTGCGCTGACTACGGATGAGCAGCAACGCCTGATTGTGAGTAATAATAAGCAGCCTAAACCCCGTCGGGCCTTGAGTAACGGCGTGGGGCTGAGTAACATCCTCAGCAAGTACCAGATGCTCCATCAACCCGCGCCCATCATCGAAGACGACGGGCGCGAGTTTCGCGTGATCCTGCCACTGGTATGATGACAGCCACATCAGGCGTCGGTGGGTATCGGGCAGACCGGGGTGCTGTTGCTGAACCCGGAGCACTACTAAAAAAACACGCTCTCTAACACGTAAAGCCCTACTGGACCGAGCAAACGAAGTCGGGTATCGTGTGGGGGCTTCATTTGGCTGCGTTCATTTCAGGCTGATTAACCAGCAACGGCAGTGTAACCACAAATAGTCCGGCCTCTTCTCGGATGGAGATGCCGGGTTGCCCCAGCAGGCGGTATTTGGTGGCAATGTTGGCCAGCCCGACCTTGTTGGAGGGTGCCGCCGTATTTTTCCGTTGTAGGTTGTTCTGAACGACCAGCGATGGCCCCCGCGTCAGAATCTCAACCAGTAGGGGGCGTTCGGGCTGGATCACATTATGCTTCACGGCATTTTCTACCAGTAGTTGCAGCGTCAGTGGGGGAGTTTTGTATTCCAGCAGCCTCTCGTCGACCGCAATATACAGGCTGATCCCTGAGCCGTACCGCGTTTTGAGCAGTTGAAAATACGACCGAATAAATTGCAATTCGCGGGCCAACGTAGTCAGCTCCTGCTCGTTGGCCCGCAGCAGGTAGCGATACACACTGGCCATTTCCTCTACAAACTGCTGGGCCTGCTGACCATCTTCGTCAATCAGCGATGAGAGTGTATTCAGACTGTTGAATAGAAAATGCGGGTTAATCTGACTTTTCAGGCACTCGAACTGGCTTTGCAGGTTTGCTTTTTTAAGCTGTTCGGTTTCGCGGAGCATACGTTCCCACCGCTCAAACGATCGAATACCTTCATAAATCGAGATTACCAGGACCACCACCAGCGCCTGAAACAGCAGTGCCCAGCCCAGTCGCCCCGGATGGAGAAGCAACAGGCGGTCACTGGCCCAGACGTAGCAGCCGTAGATCAGTGTAACTGCAATGCCGCCGGAGAACAGGCACCAGACGAACAACGTCAGGAGTTTGGTCAGAATCTGACGAACGCGCGGAAACTGCCGGTCCATATATAACCCCGCTGCATTATTAATCAGCCAGACAGCAAAAGCGGCTACGGCAGTGACTCCCGTGGCGAACACAAACACACGCCCATTCTGCCAGTACGTACTGCCCAGTAAAATCGTGTTCAGCACGCCGATGTAGACGGGAATGATGAGGGCCTGCAGCACATCGTCCTGGTTGGAATACCGTATGTTTTTAATCATATCGACGACGACTGGGCGGTTGATGACGGTGGCAACAGGTGTTCCTTGGGCGCCAGTGGCAACTGTACCTTGAACAGCTTCCCGTCGTCTTCAATGATGAGTTTCGGTAATCCCAGCGTATAGAACCGGGCCGATAGCGTAGCCAGCCCACCCTGCTGAACCAAAACAGGGTTTTTCTTGCGCCGAATGGCGTTGCAGACCAACAGCGTATCCGGTCCGGACGACAGGCGTACCTCCAATGGCTGTTCGGGCAGCAGACTGTTGTGGCGCAGGGCGTTTTCAATAAGCGTTTGCAACGACAGCGGAGGCAGGTAGTATTCCATTATCCGGTCATCCACGCTGATTTCCCACCGCAGGGCCTCCCCAAAACGCGTGTCGAGCAGGTAGCGGTAGGCGTTCATAAAGGCCATCTCTTCGGCTACGCTGACCAGCGGTCGCTGTCCGGCCTGCAACAGGTAGCGATAGACACTCGACAGTTCATCTAAAAACAGACCTGCTTTCTGGCGATCTTCGGTAATCAGAGCCGACAACGAGTTCAGGCTGTTGAACAGAAAATGCGGATTCACCTGGTTTCTAAGGCTGTCGAACTGGCTTTGCAGGCCCGCTTTCTTGATCGCTTCTGACTCCTGCACGGCTTCCCTGTATTTCTGGAGGTAGTAAATCACCTCGAAGATCGACCCCATGAGCAATACACTCGTGAAGCCGACGGTGATGAATCGGGCGTAAACCCTCCAATCAATGGGAATCGACGAAACACCTATTATGTCGCTGAGCCAAATGAGGAGCGTCTGCAGCGAAGAAGTGATGACAAAGTATCCTGCGAAGGTAATCAGCACCCGCCGACGGGTTTGCTGCATGGTGGTGTAGCGACGGCGGACGTAGAGCAGCCAGCGCAGGGTAATCTCCCAAATAAACAGCCCGTAGCCAATGCCAACCACCGACCAGATTGCATAGGCCACGAAGTCATAATGGCTGTCTTCGAGGTACAACAGGTTGGTAGTTAGAATAACCAGCGGGATGCAGATCGCACGGAGCCATCTATCGTTAGGGCGTTCCAATGGCATTAGGGAGGTTAGCACAGCCGATAACAAACGTATTGATTTTACGGGAATCTCCCGCATATACCGTGCGCTTTTAACGGTTGCGTCGTTCAGGGTTCTGCTCGTTTTCGTTTCTTGATTACGGGACGAAGGAAGACGGTTTGCTGCGCCCTGGCAACGGCTCTGTGGATGAACTGCTAAAAACCGCCCGTGAAGCGGCTTTAGACCCTTATAGTCAACAGAACGGTACGGTGCCCCGGTTGGGGTCGATGGGCAAACCACCTTCAGACTCGCAGGCCAGTATCCCCACCAAAGCGGTTTTTGTAATAAAGTATAAAAACGGTTTCATGAATGGGCTGGCTTCGGTCAGCCGGAGCGGTTTATCAGGGGTTATTATTTTGGTGAACGATTGGCGTGTACTACTAATAGAATGGCGTGAGGGCTGACCAAACCGGATGCTCAGAACGTCACCTCGATATTCAGTTTGTAGCGTCCTTCCGCACCCGAATAAGCGGGGTCAAAACTATCCGTTACCGTGTTTCTGTAGCCCTGACCGGCATTTCGGATGCGTACCCGCATGGGCTTGTTATCGGGCCGGTGGCGGGCCGTAATGGTGTACTTCCCCAGCGGCACGTCGTTCACGTACATCTGCCTGGGTCGGCGAACGAGCGTCTGGCCGGTGCTGCCATCGAGCAGCGTTCCAACGGGTTTGAGCGTCAGTTCAACGGCCTCCGTATCGAAATAATCCGTGTCTACGTAGTCGCCGAATACCTCAATCTGGCCGCCGTAGTATCCATCATTGCCAAATTCGCCGGTACGGACACCACTGACGGTCAGGCTTAGGTTCCGTACGGCTCCGTCGGTACCCGAGAAAGCGACATCGGTATCGGGACGCAGATCCAGCACGTAGGTTTTGTTGTCGAACCGGGTGCGGGCGGTGCCGCGTACGTACCACGAACCAGGCGTGAGCGGAAGGCTGTAGTAACCGCTGACGTCGGTTTGCCCCAGTATGTTCTGGTTGTAGAACTGGCTGTTGTTGACCACAATACTGGCGTTAGGCAGCGGTTTCCCGGTTTTGTCCAGCGCCCGGCCCGAAATAAATCCTTTCCGGACTGTAACGTCATCAGGACCGGGCGTTACGTTGCCATCCGGCGTCGTGCAGCTACTCCCGGTTACAGCCAGGGTCAGCCAGAGTACGGTACTGACAATGCGGTTGAGATCGATTCGTAAGAGCATTGAATTTGTTGTTAGTTTCAGGAAGTATACTATTCTTTAGCCAATGCCATGTGCTGGATGGGAAATGGCCTACCCATGGGGTCGACCCCCGAGCGGCTCACCGTTTTGAAACCCAGATGCTGATAAAATCCGACTGCCTGCTCATTCGCTTCATTTACGTCTACTTTGGTGGCTGCCAGCTTGCCTAAAGCATGATGCAGGAGTACTTTTCCAACCCCGTTCCCCCGCACTGCCGGATGAATGAACAGCATGAACGTACTTATCTTGCTTTGCCGGAAACCTGGAATACCTCGATAGTCAGTGGTGAAGATTGCTCGCTAAAAGTGGTCCTGAAGGGAGTTTGTTAATCTTCAACGGTTCCGGGGCGTCCTTAAAGTGGGTGTACTTGCCCAGCAGTCGCCCAAGCTGGTAAATCATGGGAAGAACAGCTTTTCTGACAAACCAGGGAATCTCCACCATAGCATATTCGCTGGCGTACCGGGTCATCAGATAGGCCCCGTCGAACAGCTCCGGCCGGGCCTTCCCGGACTTTTTCTGAGCTGCAAAAATGGACGAAAGAAAAAACACAAACGAGTTGGCCGGCTTGATCCAGGCTTGACACTGAAGCGTTTCTGTGCCCGCATTCCAGAAGCGATGGGCAACCCCGCGTTTAAATACAACTGATTCTCCTTCGTGGGCACATTGCTCATTCTGTCCTGCAATCTGGTAGCCGATTTTTCCTTTTACCACCCTGAATCCTTCATCCTGCAGCCAGTGAACATGCATGGGCGGGCCGCTTCCCGGGGCTACAAAATTTTCTCCGATTATCCGGTCGCCGTCTGGCTCCCGGCGCATTTCCTGAAAAATTAATTTTTCGCCAAAGCCGTTTTCAATTGTGTGGGGGTAGGTGACGTTCATGATTCTGCGTTTTTGGTGGTAAAGAGATCGTATGGAGGGATGAGAATGTTGGTTCGCTCGTGTTGATGAAGGTTACTTGTTCGCCAGTTGCACATCGGCATTCTTTTTGGCGATGTCATTCCGGATTTTCGGGACGGTTTTCAGGTACTCGTAGATGGCGCCTACTTCCCGGTCCGAGAGCATGGGGCGGGGAAACATCGGTTGCTTAAGAATAGACCCGTCGGGACGAACTCCCGATTTGACCGCCCGAATAAACTGCTCTTTATTGTACTTTTTGGCGATGCCCGTTTCCTCATCGAGCGTCAGATTGGACGTAACTACCGGATGACCACCTTCGCCCACCATCTCGATCCCTCCGCCATAGTACCCCTTAGTCCGCTCGGGATGCAACTTGTCCTGATCGACCAGATCGGCGGAGTGGCAGGCAAAACAATCGCCGATGGCATCGGCCGTGTACTTGCCAAACGCGATCTGGTCGCTGCTGTCGGGGAAAGCAATGAACTTGTCTGAATACGGTAGCGGCTTCATCATCGTATGGGTCAGCAGCTTCGATATAAAACTCAACTCCGACGACTGTGGCTCCTTCGCCGATGCCTGTACCGGAAACCGGTCCGAGCGGAGCCACGCCACGACAGATTTCAGGTCTTCGTCGGCCATGTTGGGGTACTGGGGCATTATGGGGGCATAGCTACCATCGCGCCGGACGCCCGTGCGCAAAAAGTACATCAGTTCACCATCGGTCCAGTTGCCAATACCCGCCACCTTATCCTGAGTGATATTTTTGGTGAAGATCTTGCCAAAAACGGCGGGCACGTCCGTCATTTGCCTGCCCGTCAGTCGGTTCTCGTTATCCGCGTGGCAGCCCATGCACTGAATCTGAGCGATTACCTCACCACGAGCTACGCGGGCAGGCGTCGATTCAACGGTGATTTTCGGCAGAGCAGGCGGGTCATAGGTGGGTACGCCCACCGCTGCTACGTAGGCACTGAATCCGGCCAGCAGCAGCACAATGCTGCCCAGCACCAGGCCGACAATTTTCATGATTTTTTTCATGATCGGAATTGGTTAAAAAGGATTGATGTAGAGGGGTAGTGATTAGTTGACTTGGTCGAAACAAAGTTGCCGGTGTGAGCCGGCGTCCCCAATACAAATGGCAGTGAAACGGAAAAAGCTCGTTATGAAGCATCATATCGGGCAGACCACTACCCCCACTATAGGCAATCGATCGCTCCTTACACACCCTGGCAGGCCAAGTATGCGGGTGCTGCCAGTATAAATACCTGATTTAAATGTCAGGATTGCCTCTTTGCCTGGTGACGAGAAAAATCATGCAGGATGGCCTAAAACCGGGTTACTCCGGTACAACAAAAATCCCTGGTGCGAGGGCCGCGCCAGGGATTCCGACTCAACCTAACCTATGAATTATTTCTTATTTACGTTTACTGCCACGACAGGTTGAGGAGCCGGATTTTCCGGGCCGCCGTCTGCGTTAGTTTGTAAATGGCTTCGGTGTATTTCCGGAGCGATTTAATGAGCGTATGTGTTTGGGGTTAAGCAAGGGGCCCTATTTGGTAGCGCTGATGGTAAATCGGACGTTGTTATCGTCTTCACCATTAATAGTCAGCTTGTTGCCTTTCAGGGCACCTATCTGCTCACCGTCAAACCGGAACGACAGGTTTCCGTTGCCCTCCTCGGATACGTTGATATCATTGGCCGTGAAAACCATAAATTCGTCGTTGCCCGACTTCTGGCGGATATCCAGGGTCATTGTGACTGTTGATCCCGTCTGGCGCGTTACGTCGATCGTCCCTTTCAGGTTGGTCTGGTTGGCGGGCAGCGTTTTGCCATCGTATGACAATTCAGAGTAGGTGTACTTTCCAGCCGCCTGGGTAGCAGCATCGGCGGGAGCGACTGGCTCAACATTGTTCTTTTTACAGGCAGAGAACAGGATTGTGCTTAGCAACAGGGCGAGCCATACGACTCGGAAGCGGAATACTGAGTTCATGGTAGTTGATTGTGTTTTGATAAAAAAAGAGGTTTGACGGTTGTCCCGGAAATCATGACCGGGTTTGATGGGACAAAGTTGTTGCCTTCGCCCGTCGGGATGAAGTGCAGATGACTTCAACCGACAGACGAAGGTGTTGAAATGACATTTATAAGGAATGAGCTGCTACGGAAGTCGAGTAGGAGGGGAGCCTATACGGAAATAAACAGGTACGTTAAGTAAGGAAAACGCTACGTACGATCCACCAGAAGCTTACCGGTGAGGTTTTGAGCGAGCACTTGTTCAGTTATATCGCTTAGGAGTAATGTCCATACAGAATCACTATTTTTCAAACTGTCGTCTAACTTGTACGGGAGGACTGGTTCAAGAGTATCAGTACACGCATACGTAAGATAATGCCCAATATGTAAGCAGTTATGCGACCCCTTTGGCTATTCGGATTCTCAAGCCAGGCGGACCAGCCATTACTGCTTCTGCTCACGTCTTGTAACGCTTCTCGTGTATTAGCCAGGAGTGTTGCGAAAGCGGCAGAGGTGATTGTGTCTATTGCCTATTGTCAGTCGAGTCGTCAGGTTTTGGTGACTCAACTGTAAGTTGCTGTTTAGGCGTAATTCGATGGAGCGAGCAGGTCATGTATATCCCGAATTGAAGCGTATAGTCGGTTGTGTTCGGGTTTAGACACGACCCATATTCCCATGGATCGAGGTGATACTTATATTCATCCTGGTAAGACAGAAAATGAGCACATGTCAGGCAAGTGCCCGTCTGAACGGACCCATCCAAACCCTGGGTGTAGACTATCGTTGTCACGATGTATGAATATGTATTAAATGGATAACTGAATCGACCTGTCAGAGCAGTGGTATGGCCACTAAAAAATAGGTGTCCGTTTGAGTGATGATGACTTCGTGCTGGCTCAAATAGCGGTACAGCGATGTCAAGCTATTCAGTCCCTGTTTGTTCGACGTTTCGACAAAATCCTTCTTTTGTAAGTTGTTGAACACGTATAATTTATCCGCTCCGCCGTAGATCCGAATCTGGAGCGGTTTCTCTTCATCAATGATGTTGTGCTTTATAGCGTTTTCGAGTAAATTCTGGATGGTGATGGGTACAATTCGGCGGGTTAGATATGCAGGTGCTACATCGATGTCAATTTGCAGACCATCACCAAAACGGCCTGTTTGCAGGTCAATGTAGTTTTGTGCAAAGGTCAGCTCGTCCTGTAGGCTGACCAGTTCTTTCTCCTTGTTTTGCAGAATATACCGGTAAATCACCGATAACTTTCGTAGAAATATCGATGCTTCTTTGGGTTTGGTTAAAATCAGGCTGTTGAGCGAGGTCAGGCTGTTGAACAGAAAATGTGGATTCAGGTGGTTGATCAGGTTCTGGTATTGAATCAGGGTTTTGTCGCGTTCGAGCCGGGTAGCCTGCACCTGTAGCCGGTAAATCTGCGCAGTTTGGCGGGTACGATAGCGGAAAAAGCTCCCCAGCAGGCTTAGCACCACCAACGCTATCAATAGCCTGAACCAGGTAGCGTAGTAGAAAAGCGTAGCGATTTGAACGGGCAGGGTACGCGTGGGCGTTTCAAACCCCTCCGGGCTAAGCGCTTTGACTTTAAAAATGTAATCACCACCGGGTATTTTGGTGTAGGCCGCCTGTGTTTGCGTACCAACCTCTTTCCAGTTCTCATCGTAGCCCTCCAGTTTGTAGCGGTACTGGTGTTTCGTTGTTGCCGTTAATACGCTAAACTCCACCGTAAAAGAGTTGTCTTCAGCTTTCAGGTGTATGGCAGGCATATCGCCATAGAGCAGCAACGTCGTGTCGGGCAGTACAAAACGATTGAGCAGTACCCTCTCGCGAGTGCGCGGCAGCCGTAGATTTTCGGGTTTGAACTCCACTAAGTGCCCTTTCTGAGCCGACAAAATGTGGCCGTTTCGCATCGGAAACAGGTGGGTATAATACGAAATTGTGTGCTCATTAATAGGCAGCCTGACGTTCAGTACCTGTTTTTGGGGTGTAATAACCGACACGATATTGTAGTCTGCCACCCACGTATTACCCAGTCGGTCGGGCAGAGCCGCTGTACATTGGCTGAGCGTCATGAATTCATTTTCAGCACGGATCGAATCACGTCGGCGCACGGGGTCATACGTCACTAAGCCATGCATGGTGGTCGCCATCAGAAATGAGCCATCCCGGTCTTCAGCCATAGAATTGAGAAAAAGTTCATAGTCAGCTTGGCGGGTGTCGGTCACGACGAAGCAGCCCTGCTGTGGGGAAAAACGGGCAAATCCTTCGGGGTAAATGTCTAACCAAAATTGCCCCCGCCGGTCAATCAGGGTCTGGCGAACCAGAAACTGAGGGTCTTTGCTGGCCGACCGAATGGGATAGGTTTGCCACTGCTGGCGGGGAATGTCGTAGGCGAAGGCCAGTTTACCATCGCCAAACGCCCAGTACCGATCGCCCTGGAGCCGGAACGTTCGCAAATAAACGGACCGGGCCTCCGGGGGCAGTGTAATCGGGCGAAACTGCCGGGTTTGTTTGCCGAAACGGTAAACGGCATTGTCGGACCCCACGAAAATCTCGTTTCCGCGCAGGCTCAGCCCCGTAACCGGCAATCCCCACGGATACTGAGCCGACTTGTTGGGCAGGCGGTATACCTCAAGCTGGTTGGTGGCAGGCAAGTAGTGAAGTAGTCCCCGAATACCCGTCCCCAGCCACCACGAACCGTCTGTATCTTCAACAAACGTCCCAATACCGCGTTCTTCGGTCAATGCGGGGAATAAGGCTTCCAGGTCATACACATCATAAAGTGCCCGTTCGGGATTGGTATACGCAATTCCGTTGACTGTACCCAGCCAGACCGAGCCGTCGGGGTGTTGCCAGCCCGCCCAAATCAAGTCTGACCCCATCGACGTTGGTTCGGACCGGTCGTGGCCCAGAGACGTAAGGTGATCCGTTTTGGCGTCGATGTAAAATGATTTGGATGTCCATGTATTTACCCACAGATTATGCCGGCGGTCCACAAAGATGCTGGCTACGTAGAAGTCGCCCCGGTCCTGCGGCTTAACAGGCCGAATATGCTTCACTATTTTTTGTTGGCGCAGATCATAAACCAGAATACTCCGGTTGGTATGGTCGGCAATCAGCAGCCGGTCGCCATCCAATGCTAAGGCAGAAACATCGTTGGGCGTTAGAACAGGGATATTTTTCGGGTTGTTGCGATAGGTGGTAAACTGCCGCTTTTCGGTGTCGAAATAGCGAAGGCCATGCACTTCGGCCATCCATAAACCCGGTTTGTAGGGATCTTCCAGCAGGCCGTTGGGCAACGTGCGAATCCCGCCGGTGCTGTCGGTCGGATAGCCGGGGAAGTACTGAACCGCGCCCGTTTTGGTAACGTAACAGAACAGACCCCGGTTGCGGCTCGTAAACCACACATCGCCCGCCCGGTTGCAACAAATATTCTTGCAGATGCCTAAAGGTTGGTTATTTACGGTGGTGATGTGCCGAAACGTGCCGGTCGATTTCGTATAACAGCTAACCCCGTTCTCGAAAGCGGCCCAGATGCGACCCTGCCGATCTTCGCACAGAGAATATACCTGATTGTTAAGCAGCGAATTAGGTTTTTTTCGCTGTTGCCGAAACCGCACGAAGTGGGTTCCGTCGTAGCGGTTCAGCCCGTTGCTGGTGCCTATCCAAAGGAAGCCGTCGCGGTCGTGGAGCATACAGGTGATGGACCGGAAGGTAAGACCTTCGGGTTCCCGAATGTGGCCGAATTCAAAACGAACGGGCCGTTGCTGGGCATGAAGCCCGCTGCATGCTGCCACCAAAAACCAGATCAACCAGAGGCTACACCGAAAAAACCGGTACGTTACTGTTCCAGCCATTTTTTGAAGGAAGGGGCCTTGTCACGGCTGATGTCGATGTCGAATTGATGATTCGGGGCTTTCAAAACGAGTTGTAGTTTTAGATTCGCCAGACCTTTCACCCGCTGCACCGCGTCGATATTGACAATGCAGTGGCGGCTGGCGCGGTAAAACTGGGCGGGGTCGAGCATCGACTCAATCTGGTCGAGCGTGTCGTAATCCAGGATGTAGCGTTCGCTGGTGCTGGTAACCATAAAATTCAGTTGATCCCGCATGAAATAAGCCACATCGGTTATCTTGACAGGTACCCAGCTATTGCGGGCGTTGCCCAGAAAATGCTCTTTGTATACGGGCTTGAGGGCCGCCGGGGTGTTCAGTGCCTGCATGAGCCTCTGCACGTCGATGGCTATTTTGCCCTGAGGCTGTGTGAAGGCCCGGGCTTTGGCAATGGCCTGCCGAAGCTCTTCCCAATCGACGGGTTTAAGCAGGTAGTCGATGCCGTTTACTTTGAAGGCTTTGATGGCGTATTCGTTGTAGGCAGTCGTGAAAATAACGGGACACGAGAGATGAAATTTCTCGAAAATGGCGAAGCTAACCCCGTCGGCGAGTTGAATATCGGCAAAAATCAAGTCGGGCTCGGCATTTTCGGCAAACCACCGAAGAGCCGTTTTTACGCTGCCCACCGTACCGACAATCCGGATTGCCGGATCAACTTCGGCGAGGCTGGCAATCAGTTCGAGGGCAACTAATTTTTCATCTTCAATGATCAGAGCGTTCATGGCGGGGCGAGGCTGGCGTTGGCTAATTTAGCTTAAATCTTTCATTTCCAGCCATTAAGCGCAACTATTTAGAAATCAACTGTAAGCCATGCCGTTTCAGTGACGCAGAATTGGTAACGAACCGTTTTGGCTGTATGACTTCGTCAACTAAAGAGGCTTCTTCTACGACTGGTGAACAAAATAGGACGACTCGTAGTGAAAAAATTGGTGGTGGGTAGGTTTACCCGGTCATTTACAGCGTAGAAAAAGAAGTGATGCCGACTGAGAATCAATCATGACAAATCAACAACTCGTACTTGTCAAGCAAAGCTGGAGCCTGCTGCGCGACGTGGACCCGACTCTGCTGGGCGACGTTTTCTATGGTCGCTTATTCCTCACCTACCCAATGCTGCGGTCAATGTTTAGTACGTCGATGGAAAGCCAGTACCGGAAGTTTGTCGATATGCTCGGTATGATTGTTGCCCGCCTTGACCGCCCGGATGCAATTGTGCAGGAGATCAGTCAATTGGCCCAAAGTCATGCGGGATATGGCGTGAAACCTGAACACTACGTTGCCGTTCGGGAAGCACTCATGTGGACACTTAAACAGGGTTTAGGCAACGACTGGAATGAGACTGTGCAACAGGCCTGGATTGCCTGCTACGATTTTCTTACCCGCTCAATGCTGGAAATGGCCGAATGAATTGTAGTGCCGTAGCGGAGCGTTTTTGAGCATCCGCTTAACCCCATAATGCTCCATCGACAAAAGCCTCCCGCCGTTCGCGCAGGGGGCTTTTGTCCTTTATGCGCGCCCCTGTATAATTCAACGGTCATTTCTGAGCACGCGATAAAAACGACTCATTCTCAATAGCATACGATTCAACAAACGAATGACCACTGCTCATGGTGATATGTTTGACGGGCCTGAATCGGCCCGCCACTTTTGCAACACAATAACCAACAGGAGCTGCCGAAGCGTCGGCCCGGCGAAAGCCTGAAAACGAGTAGGCGAAACAACGAACAGTAAACAACTTTTTTAATCCTCAAAAACCATGTCACACAAATCATTCTTCAAAGCCCTTCTGATGGGCGCATTAGCACTAACCGGTTCGGCGGTGTTTGCCCAAACGATGCCAGATCCTGCGCCACTCGTTGCGGACATTTACCTAACCAGGCAAGTGGAAAAATTTTGCTTATCCATTGGAAAACAAGCCAATACACTGGCGTTCGTGCAACTGCTGGCACCCGGTGGGGAGGAGTTATACAGTGCCAGTCTGCCCAGAAAAGGAACCAGTTTTCGGCAGCTTTTTGATCTAAACGAACTCAAAGACGGTACGTACACCATCCGCATCCAACAGGGAAAAAGCGTCATTGTCAAGTCGATTCAACTACAGACCAAAGCCCCGGAACAAACGATACCATCGCGGATGCTGATCGTAGGCAACTAACCGCACGGGCTTTCGAGTCACCTTACCTCTTTAATTAACTTAGTCACAACCACACCGCACTCATGATCACGTTCATTAAAAAAATTACAACAGTCGTCGCTTTATGCGCATCGCTCGGCGCCATATCCTGCCAGGAAAACAGCGTAGTCAACCCCGATAAGCCAATGGCTGTGGCCTCGGAAACCACAAACGATGTTATCTCGCCCACCCTTCCGAAAAAACATACCCTCATCAAACACGGCCAGGCAAACCTGACCTACTTCGCCGACGGTCGGCTAAAGCGGGTGATGTATGGTCCGGACGTACGGGGCAGTCAAGCCTATCGCAGGGATTATACCTACAGCAGCGGCTTAATTAACGTGAATATTTCCAGCGGAAATGATGTGCTCGGGCAGGAAACGTACTGGATCGACGCCAACACAGGCCGCTGCTACGAATCCAATGTACAGGTTTACCTGTATAGCAATTCGACGAAGGCCGACGTGACCGAACGAATGTATACATATACCGACAAGGGTCAGTTGAAAACATGCACGAATAAACACAGCCCCGGCGAACGGATTGAATATACGTACTACGTGAACGGCGATTTAAACAAAGCGACCCGCTACGGTGCACCCCAGTTCGGCTATCCCGTTAAAGTCCTCGAAGAAACCACATTCGCCTACGATCAACCAACCGGTGATCCTATTCTGGCTGATTTGTATCCCCTGAACTCCTTATCGACCGGTCTTCCCGACGAATACCTCCGCATTTTCGGCAAGCCTGGCAAGCATCTGGTGAAACTCACAACCCGGAAATTTTCTCTTGGAGGCACCTACTACACCTATTCATTAAACGCGGAAGGCTACGTAACCACAAGAAAGACGTACGATTTATCGGGTGGTGGGTTAACCGAAACCAAAGCTTATGACTATCTGGTAACCGATATCGGATTTCAGTTTTGAAAACCAACGACCTGACCCGCTGACTGTCTACACAACCAACATTCACCTTCCTCTTTTTCACCAACCCGTTGTCATGATGAAACGAATTGTATGCAAAACAGCTACTCTCTTATTTGGCCTGCTCGCCATTATCATCCATTCCATCCCGGAAGCGATCAATGGACAAGTTCCTGATGGTAAATTGATTGGGGCCGCGCTGGGGCTGCTGAGCGCCATTTTCGGTAGCCAGTGGGTCGAATACCAGAAGCGGCAGGAGGCCGTGTCAACTCAAGCGGCTTGGCCCATCTGGGTACGCCGTCTGCTGTTCAGCAGCTTGGTTTTGCTGACCGCAATGACAGCCAATACACAGACTGCCTAGACAGCATGGCCCCAATTGAGTGACAACTTTGTATCGGATGTGGCAGGCCGATACGTAGGGGTGAGCGAAGGCAGATCAACTTCTATCCAGTCAAACCCATGATGACGACCCAACAAAAACAACTCATTACGGCAACCGTCCCCATTTTAAAAGAACACGGGCTGCTGCTGACCACCCATTTTTACAAACGCCTTTTCGCCCACAATGCCGAACTGAAAAATGTGTTCAATCAGGGCAATCAGCAAAATGGTCGGCAACCGATGGCCTTAGCTACAGCGGTGCTGTCCTATGCCGAACACATCGACAACCCGTCGGTGCTGGGGCCGGCCCTGAACCGCATTGGCCATAAGCACACCAGTCTTGACATTCGCCCCGAACACTATGCCATTGTTGGTCGACATTTGCTGGCTTCCATTGGGGAGGTGCTGGGCAGTGCGGCTACATCCGAACTTCTCGATGCCTGGGAAGCGGCTTACGGGCAATTGGCGGCTCTGATGAGTGGGACCGAAGCCGATCTGTACGCAGCTCAGGCAGACAAGCCGGGCGGCTGGACAGGCTGGCGTCCGTTTGTGGTCGACGCTAAATTTCAGGAATCGTCGGAGAAAACGTTCTTTCACCTTTATCCGGTCGACGGTGGCCCGGTGGCCGATCACCTGCCCGGTCAATACCTGAGTCTGCGGTTATTCATCCCTGAGTTGAACCTGCTTCAGCCGTGTCAGTACCGCATCGCCAACGCGCCCAATCAGGTGTACTACTGCCTCTCGGTGAAACGGACAATCCATACCGGACCCGCCCCGAATAAATTGATTAGCAACCAGTTACTTGATTCTGTGCAGGAAGGCGACCGTATCGACGTGAGTGCTCCCGCCGGTGTAGTCACTCCAAAGATGGATGCTGGTAATCCGGCTCAACAGGGCAGAAAAGGGGTCTGTCCCATGGCAACATTGGTCTGATTTTATTAACGTATCGTTCATTGACACATTCACTATATCCTCATGGCTAACCAAAAAACAATCATCGACGAGTGGTCCGTAAAAGACCTGGAAGACGGCTCTTCCCTGACCATAACGGTCATTAACTGCACCGAGTTGGGCAACCAGTCCCTGCCCGGACTTCAGGTGCTTTATATGGGGCACACCATCAACTACGAGCCAAACGCGGTTGAACGTTGGGCGTATCAAGCCAGCAAAACGAACGTAACGGACTACCTGCTGACCGACAATTCGTGGACGGTCTATGAGGATCAGTTT
>JANPJE010000182.1:0-9195 GCA_031425355.1 Spirosoma sp.
CCCGCCGAAGGATATCACCAGAATTACTACCGTCAGAATTCGTACAACCTCTACATTCATCTCGTTTCAGAACCCAAAGTAGAAACATTTAAGGAGCGTATGGCGGGCAGGTTGAACGAGTGAACTGGTTTGTGGTTTGTCGTTGGCTGACGCATGAACCAAGAACGCGTCAGCCAACGACAAACCACAAACCAGTTCACTCGTTCAACCTGCCCGCCATACGCTCCTTAAATGCTTCTACTTTGGGTTCTGAAACGAGATGAATGTAGAGGTTGTACGAATTCTGACGGTAGTAATTCTGGTGATATCCTTCGGCGGGGAAAAACGCGTTGAACAGCACAACCTGCGTAACAACCTGGCCCTGATGGTGTTCCGATGCGTTTTCCCGCCCGATAGCCGCTTCGATACGCGCTTTTTCATTGGGCGTTCGGTAGAAAGCGATTGACCGATAATGCTTCCCGATGTCGGGGCCTTGCCGGTTTAGCTGGGTGGCATCGTGACCGGCAAAAAAGGCATCCAGCAGTACGTCGTAGGAAATCACGTTTGGGTCATAATAGATCTGCACCGTTTCGGCATGGCCCGTCTGGTCGGTGCCAACCTGTTCATACGTCGGGTAGTCAAGGTCGCCACCCGCATAGCCGGAAACAACACTTCGAACGCCTTTCAATAAACGCATTTCCTCCTGAACGGCCCAGAAACAGCCCCCGCCGAACGTAGCAATTGCTTCGCCCGGCCTGAGTTCGGGCAGTTTCGCTGGCTTAGTGTCAATGACGACGGGCGTTTTGTCGGCTGGCTTCTGATTGCAACTGCTTAGCAACAGGAGAGCCAGAAACGCAACGTGATAGATTGATTGCATGAGAATGGACTGTGATTGATAAACACAAAATCGGCCTGTGCGGTTGCGAATTTATTCCGCTGTAGATGGTGTTGATTTGTTGGATTAGATTGAAACACCGGGATAAATCCCGGCGCAAGTGATTTGTGCAGTGAATAATGACTTGCACCGGGATTTATCCCGGTGTAACCCCAATCTGCGCATCCGGCAACTATCTGCCGTTATTTTTACGCATTCGTTCAGCAACACAACCTCATGCCAATCACTACGTTAGGTCTCGAACTTCCCACCGATCCGCGCTGGGTCAATGTCGCCGAAATGAACATCGGTGAAATTCTCATCGATCATGCCTGGTGCGAACAGAAAGCCGCGTCGTCGTGCATATCGCTCATCGTGATGTACACCGATAAAGTGAAATTGGTAGAGGTGCTCACGCCCGTTGTGGCCGAAGAGTGGGGCCATTTTCAGCGCGTACTCAAAGAACTTAACAAACGGGGTATTCCACTGGGCCGGCAGCGTAAAGATTTTTACGTCAATGAGTTGCGGGCCAGACTGCGCCGGTCCATCGGCGATCAGCACGAGCAGATGATGGATAACCTGCTCATCAACGCCCTCATTGAAGCCCGTAGTTGCGAACGCTTCAAACTACTCTCCGAACGCATAGCCGACGAGGGACTACGCCGATTCTATCACGAACTAATGATTTCTGAAGCAGGTCATTATCGCAGCTTTATCGACCTGGCCGAAACGTATTTACCCGCCGTTCGGGTTCGGGAACGATGGAAAGAATTTCTGGCCGTCGAAGCCGATATTATGGCCACGATGGCCGTTCGGGGCGACCGGATGCACTGAAGTTAATCGGTTAAGCGTCGGTCGGTGAATGACAAGTTGTATCTTTACTGTTCAGGACGTACCGTCCAACTTACCGGGTACCTAATGACTTTTCTTCGCCAAACGGCTCAACGAATTTTTGACGCACACGGTCCCAGCCTGAGCGATGTTTGGGTGATTTTGCCCACACGCCGGGCAGTTTCCGTATTTTTAGATGAATTAGCTGCCCTCTCCGACCGGCCCTTTCTGGCCCCCCACGCCCTTGCCGTTGACGATTTTATCACGCAGGCGGCTGGTGTTCAGTTGATTGACTCGGTTAGTCTGCTTTTTGAACTCTACGACGTTTTTAGGGAAATTGACCCATTGGTCGAGTTTGAGCAGTTCATCGGCTGGGCGTCTGTGCTGCTGGCTGACTTCGACCGAATCGATCAGTATCTCATCAGCCCCACCGAACTGTTCAGCTACCTGACTGCCGCCAACGCACTCGAACGCTGGCAGGTCGGTATGCCCTCATCCGCTAAACCCATTGTTGAAACGCCCGGCACCACGCGGTATTTCAAGCTTTTTGAGAATCTGCAAACGGCTTACCACGCCCTGCACCAGCGCCTGAATAAGCAGGGGCTGGCCTATCGGGGAATGGCGTACCGGCTGCTGGCGCAAAATGTCGAGTCGCTGATTCGGGATGATCTGGCCTACGAGCGGGTTTATTTCGTCGGATTTAATGCGCTTAGCCGGGCCGAAGAACGAATTATCCGGGTGCTGGTCGATGCCCGAAAAGCAGAACTCTTTTGGGATACCGATCAATATTACATGACTGACTGGCGGCAGGAAGCGGGCGAATTTCTGCGAAAGTACCGGGATAATGGCTGGTTTTTCTCGAAACAAAACCACCAGGATCTTGCCCAACTGTCTTCAAATCTGGTCGGTACAGAGAAAAATATTCGGATAGTAGGTGTGCCCAATGCCAGTATGCAGGCCAAGGTCGCCGGGAAGATTTATAGTGAATGGCAGAGGGAAGGAGGAAAAGGAGTAGAGGAGGAAAGGGAAGAAGCAGAGAGTGCTCGGACGACTTTCCCCCCTTACTCCTTTCCTCCTTCCATACCTTCTTCCTCAAGGAAAACCGCTATCGTTCTTGCTGACGAAACGCTGCTGGTTCCGGTGCTGTATGCGCTTGACGAAAACGTGACCGATCTGAACGTAACGATGGGTCTGTCGCTGCGGTCGTCGCTGCTGTTTACGCTGATCGATACGTTGTTTGAAATGCAGCGGACTGTGCACGAATTTCGGACGAAAGATGGGCGCGACCTGAAGATCCCCAAATTCCACCACCGCCATGTGGTCAAGGTGCTCAATCACCCGTTTGTGAAGCAGTACGAGCGCATTCGGGGGTTGATGTGGCCGGGGGGACTATCTGAAAAAGGGGAAATCCTGCCGCCAGAACCGCTCTTTCAATGGCTTGCGAAGGATATTGTTCAGAAGCAGCGCGTTTATCTGACGGAGGACGAACTTTGTGAACTGGGGCAGCATGATCCGCTTGTGCAGGCCCTGTTTGCCCGATGGACCAATGACCACCCGATTAAGGCCATTCAAACATTTTACGACCTGATCGAATTGCTGCGCGATGTATATCGCACCAGTCAGGATGCTATCGAGATCGAGTACCTATATCTGTTTTTCTCACTGCTGAAACAACTCGAATCGACTCTCGACCGCCAAACGGAACAGGTTACGGTGCGGAGTTTCCGGCAGTTTTTGTACGAACTGATTCGGCAAACGAGTATCCCGTTCACGAGCGAAGGCAAGAGCCAGTTGCAGATAATGGGTATGCTTGAAACGCGTGCGCTGGATTTTGACCGGGTCATTATTCTGTCGGTCAACGAAGGGATTTTGCCGCAGTCACGCAAACTTAACTCCCTGATTCCGTTCGATATAGCGTCGGAGTTAAAGCTGCCAACGTATCGCGAGCAGGAGGCCGTTATGGCGTATCACTTTTACCGGCTGCTGCAACGAGCCAGCGAAATTGTGCTGCTGCATACTACGTCGACCGATGCGTATGGCAACAGCAAGGGCGAGCCAAGCCGCTTTATCCGGCAGATCGAGCATGAATTGGTGCCGAAGGCGGCAGGGCGTATTCGCATCAGTCATCCGACTGTGCGCTTTGGCCAGACCGGAGCCAATACCGTTGCTGACTTGACTGATCTGCGTGTTCCGAAAACAGAGAGTATTCGGAATGATCTGATTAAAATGCTTGAAACCAGAGGTTTATATCCGTCATACCTCAATCAGTTTGTGAGTTGTTCGATGCGGTTTTACTTCAGTCGGGTGGTAAATATCAGCGAAGAAGAGGACATTGAAGAACGAATGGGGGCGGCTGAGTTCGGGAGTTGGCTCCATAAGGTGATGGAAAATCTGGACCGCGACTACCGGATGGAGGGCTTGCCCATCGACGAAACCATCATCAAAAAACTACTCGAAGACGAATTTGCCAACTCCATGAAAGGCCGGGTTATTGAATCGGGCATGAACCTGCTGCTCTACGAACTGGCTCAGAAACTGATGCTGGATTTCCAGCGGCAGCAGAGCGCCCTACCCGGTCTGACCGTGATCGGCACGGAGCAAACCCTCGAAACGTACCTGACCGTACCGCTCGACGGTCGCGACCCCATTCGGGTACGTATTGCCGGAAAAATTGACCGCATCGAACGATTTGGCGACCAGATTCGCATTGTCGATTATAAAACCGGCAAGGTTGATTTGTCCAACAAAACGCCGAAAGATCTGACCGATAAACTGTTGAACGACGGCAAAGAAGATAAAATGCGGCAATTATGGCTGTATCGTTACCTCGCGCTCAAGAACATCAGCGAACACGGCGGCCTGCCGCGCGACAAAGCCAAACAGGATATTTTTCAGGCCGAAGGAATGCCGGTTGAAGCTGGATTTTATTCATTCCGCGATGTCGGTGGTGGGTTTAAAACGAACCCGGTGCGGTTTGGAGAGAATGATAACTCAACGCAATACATCGAAGATTCGGAGGACATACTGCGGCAACTGATTCAGCAACTGCTCGATCCCACCGTGCCTTTCAAAAAAACCGACCAACTCGAAACCTGCCAGTACTGCGATTATAAGGGAATTTGCGGGCGGTAAATCTGGGCAGGGATTGTCAAGAGTTGTCATGAGTGATAAGTGATAGTGGTGTTGGGTTCTGAAACGTCACTATCACTTATCACTCATGACAATAAAAAAAGGCTGGTCGTAGTGCGACCAGCCTTTCCTATTTGAATACAACCTGAATTGAAAAAGCAATTTTGATTGCTGCCTGAGCAACAAGTGAAACAAAATTGGTAAATAAAAAGATTTAATACAACTATTTCGATAAAAAAAGCTTTTTTCAGGTGTACTCGTTCGTGTCTGTCTCTAAATCTCGGTTAAGCGTTGTGGGAAAACGTACGCGCCCGACCGGAAATACGTTTGGGTGGTTCGGTCATTGATCAACAATAGCCTGGGGCTATGAACGTAATGACTCATTCGCTGCGTAAACTTCTGATCGGGTTCGTTAAGGCCGCTTTTACGCTTTGAAATGAGATGGTCAGCAAGGCGATACCCGTGGCTAAACCGCCGGCCAAGGCAAAGACCCACCAGGCAATGTCGATTTTATAGGCGAAGTCCTGAAGCCATTTGTTCATAGCCCACCACGCTACCGGACTGGCAATAACTATGGCAATCAGCACTAACTTTAAAAAGTCTTTGGAGAGCAGGGCCACGATGCTGACCACGCTGGCTCCCAGCACTTTCCGAACGCCGATCTCTTTGGTACGTTGCTCCGCCGTAAACGTAACTAAGCCGAATAAACCCAAGCAGGAAATCAGCACGGCCAGCCCCGCAAACAAACCAAAAACCTTGCCGGTGCGGGTTTCCACCTGGTAGGTTCGACTGAACGTATCGTCGAGAAATTCGTAGGTGAATGGTTTGTCCGGAAATTGCTGATGCCAGAGTTGTTCCACCTGCCGAATGGTTGCCGGAATAGCCCCGGCTCGTATCCGGGCGGCCAGTTGCCCTTCAAAACCACTATTGAGTGAGATAATCATCGGGGCCACCGTTTGTTTCAAATCGGCATGGTTATAATCGTCCACAACGCCAACGACCTCGCCCCGCTGCGCTACTTCACGATAGGCACCGGGATTGGCCGGATCGTAGGCATAAGTGTAATAGCCGGTCATTTTTCCGGTAATTGTCTTCCATCCGAAGAACTTCATGGCGGCCCGGTTCACTAAAAAAGCCTGCTTATCGGCGGGGCGGTTCGGGTCTAAGTTGCGCCCTTCCCGGATGTTGATGCCAAATGTTTTCAGGAAATCACCGTCGATTGTCAAGCGACTGATGCCGCCCGTTTGTGACCCTTTCGGTACGTAATCACCCACTAATTTCTCCCCGCGCAGACCTCCGCTGCCCGGCAAACTGAACGCCCGCGTTGCCGCTTCAACCCCCGACAGTCTGGCTACCTGCTCCTTAAATAATTCTTTTGCCTGATCGGGAGCATCCTGCAAATCCAATGTTAGAACCTGGTCGCGCTGGAAACCGACATTGCGATTTCGCACAAATTGTAATTGCTCATAAACGACCAACGTAGCGATTATCATACCGATAGATACGGTGAACTGCCCGACAACCAGCGTTTTGCGAAGCCAGGCATTCCCACCCGTCAGGCTTGCCGTGCCCCCTTTCAAGGTCGTTATCGGCCGGAAAGACGACAGCACAAACGCCGGGTAACTTCCCGCCAGTAACCCAACCACCACCAAACCAATTGCCAGCCAGCCGATTCGCGTTCCAGTCAATAGCGATGACAGAGTTAATTGCTTATCGGCCAGCTCATTAAATGCCGGTAACGTCAGGCTCATAACTCCGACCGACAGCACAATGGCGATGACCATAAACAAAGCCGTTTCGCCCAGAAATTGCCCCCATAACTGACTAAACGATGACCCCAGCACTTTCCGGACGCCCACTTCTTTGGCCCGTTGGGTAGCTCGTGCCGTAGCCAGATTGACGTAGTTGAAGCAGGCAAGTCCCAGAATTAACAGCGCGACGATGGCAAACACATAGGCATAGGTCAGCCGGTTGGCTGCGACCAGATTTGTGCGGAGATAGATGTCGGTGAGGGGCACCAGATTGGGTTTCCAGACACTCGAATTCGGGTCGCCCAACTGGCTGATATACCCCGGAAGCTGCGCCTGTAGCGTGGCTTTGCTTGCTCTCGGTGCCAGCAGCAAATATGTCCGGGTGTCGCCACCGCCCCAATAGTTTGTTGAGACGTCGTAACCAACGAGTTCGTTTGCATTGGCGTAGTTGGCCAGAAAGTCAATTTTCAGGTGCGAGTTGGCGGGTAAATCGCGCAGAACGCCCGTTACGTGAAGGGTCGCTTTGCTGTTGATGCGCATTGACTGCCCTATTGGATTCGACGTATTGAAATACTTGCGGGCCATTGCCTCCGACAGCACGACCCCATACTGCTCGGTGAGGGCCGTTTTCGGATTTCCCTGTAGCAACGGCAGCGAAAACACATTGAACGCAGTGCTGTCGGCGAACCAGAAATTTGCCTCATAAGCCGCCGTTTGCTGTCGGGAAATCAAGGGCCTTATCCGCGTCAGCCGAACGGCGTCCGCTACGGTTGAGAAGCGACTTTTTAAGTCAGTAGCGAACTTGCCTCCGCTGCTGGCTGAATTGTCGAATTGCTGAAAAAGCACAATCCGGTCGGCGTTTTGGTGGAAACGGTCGTACGTCAGATCATCCAGTACGTACGCCGTAATGAGCAGGCAACACGTCAGGCCGAGCGTTAACCCTGACACATTTATCAGACCTGAAATCTTATTTCTCTGGAGTGTACGAAAGGCGATTTTGAAATAGTGCTGAAGCATAACGGGATAAAGAAAAGAGTGGTCCGGCAGTCCGGTGGTCCGGCATTCCGGTGATGACTACTGATTTACAATGTGTTTCATGATTTACTCGCTTCGTAAGGCGTTGACGGGATTCATGAGGGCCGCTTTGATACTTTGGACACTCACTGTCAATAAGGCAATACCTACTGCCAGCAGGCCCGCCCCGGCGAAAATCCACCAGTCAAGACCAACTTTATAGGCAAAATTCTGGAGCCATTGATTCATGGCCCACCAGGCCAGCGGACTGGCAATAACTATAGCAATCAGCACCAGCTTTAAGAAATCTTTAGACAACAACGTAACAATGCTGGCAACACTGGCTCCCAGCACTTTCCGAACGCCAATTTCTTTGGTACGTTGCTCAGCGGTGAAGGCGGCAAGGCCGAAAAGACCGAGACAGGATACCAAAATTGTCAGGATGGAGAAGTAGAGGATAATGCGCCCGGTACGTTGCTCCGCCCGATACTGCGCGTCCAGATCCTGATCGACGAACCCGTAACTGATGGGGTGATCGGAGTCCAGTTTTTTGTACACGTTTGTTACGTCGGCGAGGGTGCGCGATACGTTGCCGGGGTTTGTTTTGACCAATAATGTGAAGTAGAATTCCTTGGGCCGGAAGCGCAAAATGAACGGTTTGATGGTCTCGCGGAGGGGTTTGAAATGGAAATCGTTCAATACGCCGATCACGCTGCCTTCCTGACCCCAGAACTTGACCCGCTTGCCCAGCGCAGCGGCAGGCGTCCAGCCCATGCGTTTTGCGGCTGTTTCGTTGATGAGGTACGTACCATATTTTGACGACGTATCCGCCGTAATCCGGCTCGAAAAATTTCGACCGGCGACCAGAGACATGCTGGTCATTTTCAGAAAATCAGCGTCGATATTCATTTGCGTAATCAGAAACTCATCTTTCGGGACTTGCCCCTGCCATTCGATGGTTGTTTCGTTACCCACATCGACTAAATTGGTCGTTGCGAGCGATGCCTTGGATACACCCGGTAGCCGCCCGATTTCATCTTTCAATAGCATTGCTTTTGCCCGCAGATCACCCTTGAGCCGGACATACAGCAACTGCGATTTGTCGAAACCTAATTTAGCATTCTGCATGTACGCCAACTGACGGTAAATAGCAACCGTACTGATAGCCAGCACAATTGACAACACAAACTGCCCCACCACCAGCGACTGCCGAAAGCCTCGTCCTGCCTGCACGTTGAAAATGCCTTTCAGCACCCGCGCCGGACGAAATGCCGACAGGAAAAAAGCCGGATACAGTCCTGTTAACAGACTGATAATACCTGTTAATCCAATGATAATCAACCAGAAAGCGGGAAGCTGATACGGAATACGCAGATCTTTGCCGGAAAGATCGTTGAAGAGCGGCATCAATACGTCGGCGATCAACAGCGATACGGCAACGGCTAAACCGGTCATTAATAACGCTTCACCCAGAAACTGACCGATCAGCGATGCCCGCTGTGCGCCAACCGTTTTCCGAACGCCCACTTCTTTGGCCCGTTGCGATGCCCGTGCCGTGGCAAGGTTGATAAAATTAATGACCGCAATGAGTAGGACAATTAACCCAACAGCCACAAA
>JANPJE010000183.1:0-16786 GCA_031425355.1 Spirosoma sp.
ACCTCGGCACCTAACCGGTGCAGAATCCAGGCCATCACGCCAATTTCCAGCCCGACGCTGGTGTATTTGGCTTTGGTATCAGCCGCAATGTTTTCCGAAAATTCGCGGCCCGTATTCAGACTGGCGCCAATAAAACTACTGATTCGGGTGCGGAAGGGATAATACCGGGCAAACGCACCGACCTGTCGGGCGTGGTATTTATTGCCAATCAGTCGGTCGGTATCATAACGAAGACCGGCGGCAAAACCGGGTTGAAAGAAATAGCCAAGGCGCGTGTTAAGGTCTAAGTAGACCTGCCCGTTGGTAGCCCCCATGCCCAAACCACCACCCACAAACAAATTGTTCGGGTCAAACCAGCTCAGTTGATTAGATTCCTGATAACTAAGCGATTTGTCGTACTCTTCTTCGATTTTCTCACCCGCCTGGTCGGCTTTCTGGCGCAGTTCCTGTTTCGTTTGCTCGTTGATGAGCGGCTTGGAGCGGTCCGTTGAATCGGACCTGTTCTGAGCCAGACCAGCCATGGTCAGTCCCATCAATAGTGTTGAGGTTGTAAGTAATTTCTTCATCGTCGTTGAGTTGGTTCTATAAAAACACTGTCCTATTAACCAGTAACACAACATAAGGTTTTTTGTAGAACGTAGCCTCAGAAAATGAGATTTCAAATTAAGGGCTTCTCATGTGCATGAGAAGCCCTTAATTTGAAATCTGTGAGTGTGGATTGTGTTACTTCTGCAATTGCCCTATCAGTGCATCAACCTGTTCCATGGATACCCCCGGAAAGTTGGCAATCCGAATTTGCGTGTCTTTAAACTTGCCGTAACCGCTACCGATGATCATATTTGCCGACTTTGCTGCGGCAATCACATCGGCTGATGGTTTTGCGGTCGTTGCCACAATAACCGTTTGCGAGCGGTGGCGTTCCTGCTTTACAAATGGGTCAAACGCAGCAGAACTGTCGAGGAATTTGTACAACATTCGCGCTTTTTCCTCTGTTTGTTTTCGGATGGTGTCAATGCCAATCCGGTTAAAATCTTCGGCTATTTTTCCCAGCAGATAAATGTACAGTACGTTCGGGGTGGCGGGGGTTTCAAATGTTTTATAGTGTTTCCAGAGCGTTGGCAGCGTGTGGTGCGCCCCAATGGTGAGCGAGTCGGCTTTCTCCAGCCGTTCAGCTTTCGCTAAACAGGACTGACTGGCAATCCAGACACCCAGACCGGCGGGCATACCGAAGGCTTTCTGTACCGAAAAAAAAGCGGAATCAATCATGCCAAAATCCAGATCGGGATACGGTGCCGACGAAACCATATCGACGCAAAACAGCTTTTTTGGGTATTTCCGCTTGAGTTTGTGCATCTCGGCGGGCCGCATCTGCACCCCCGACGAGGTTTCGTTATGCGTCAAACACACCAGTTCGGCATAGGCGGGCACCTCAATCTCAGCCATGTCGAAGCCTTCACCAAACGGTTTTTCGAGCAGATGCGCATGCTTGTTTAGGGAAGCAGCGTAGTCATAAAACTTTTGGGAAAATGAGCCGTTGACGAGGTGAAAACTCTCGTGTTCCACGCAGTTCAGCAATACACGCTCCCACACCTCCGAGGCCGAGCCGGTAAAGAAGATGCCGTGCGTGGCCGGTACGTTTAAAAGCCGTCGCAGTTGCTCATCGGTAAATTTATAGATGTCCCGAAACCGCTGACTCCGGTGCGAAATTGAGCCAATCTGTTCATCCATCGCCCGTTGCAGATGCTGGTGAAACGTTGGGTAAAGCTCAGCCGGACCGGGGGTGAAGTAGGTGTTTTTCATAAGAAGGAGTAAAGGGAGAAAAGGGAGGAAAGCAGTTAAAGGAAAAGCTGCTGGATTAAAGCCCTTCGTCCCTCTCCTCCTTCCTCCCTTTTTTTCCTAATATAAAAGCCTGAACTTGATTGTGTTGTCGATTCCTTTCAGTTCTTCGACTACCTCGTCGGCGTATTCTTTGACAACATCGGTGATTACGTAGCCAATATGCTCGTTCGTTTTCAGGTACTGGCCGTGAATGTTGATGTGATATTTGGCAAAAATCGTGTTCATCTTCGCCAGAATGCCCGGTACGTTGCTATGAATATGTAAAAGCCGGTGTGCTCCCTTCAACAGGGGTAATTGCAATTCAGGAAAGTTTACGCTGCCGTATGTACTGCCGTTATTGATGTATTCAAGCAACTTGCCCGGTACAAAACTGCCGATATTAGCCTGAGCTTCTTCGGTGCTGCCGCCGATGTGGGGTGTCAGAATCACGTTTGGCTGAGTGCGAAGCGCATTCATAAACTCTTCGTTGTTGGTTTTTGGCTCCTGCGGAAACACGTCGATCCCCGCGCCAACGACCTTGCCCCGTTCAATGGCATCGACCAGAGCCGGAATATCGACAATGTGGCCTCGTGAGAGGTTCAGGAAGATAACCCCGTTTTTCATTATGCCGAATTCGCGGTAGCTGATCAGGTTTTTGTTGTCTTTCCGTCCGTCGGTGTGCAGGCTGATAATGTCGGCTATGCTCAGCAATTCGTCCAGCGTTTTGCATTTGCGGGCATTACCGAGGGCCAGTTTATCCACTACGTCGTAGAAATATACTTCCATGCCAAGGGCTTCGGCCACAACCGATAGTTGAGTGCCAATATTGCCGTAACCCACCAGTCCGAGTTTTTTGCCCCGTACTTCAAAACTGTTTTTGGCCGATTTGTCCCAACCGCCTTTGTGCATCAGATTACTCTTTGGCACAACGCTCCGAATTAGCATAATGATCTCACCAATGGCCAGTTCCACCACCGATCGGGTGTTGCTATAAGGCGCGTTAAAAACCGCAATTCCTTTTTCGGTGCATGCATCAAGGTCGATCTGGTTAGTGCCGATGCAGAACGCGCCGACCGTCATTAGTTTATTGGCGTGTTCCAGAACGCGGGCCGATACGTTGGTTTTCGAACGGATACCCAGAATTGATACGTCGCGGATGGCTTCGATCAGCTCGTCTTCGTCCAGCGCGCCCTTCCGAATTTCGACGTTAAATCCTTCCAGTTCAAAAAGCTGAACGGCCACGGGATGAACATTCTCCAGCAGCAGCACTTTGATCCGGCTTTTTGGATATGACTGGCTGCGACTCAGGTTGTTATGATACAGAAATTCATCGAGCGACGGGGCCACGTGATCCGCTTTTTCAACCACGCGGGGCCGCATCACGTTTTCGGTGAAAGCATAAAACCGGTTGGCCAGTCCCGACGCTTTAATTTCGTAGTCCGTATAGCCGTCGCCAATAACGTACACTTCGCCATCGAGATTCAGCTTGCGGATCACCTGCGATTTGCCGCCATTTGCCGATAATGGATTGTTAACGTCGAAACCGATAATTGCGCCTGACTCATCATATTCGAACGTATTGGCAAAGACATTTTCGGCCCGCACACCCAGCGACGTAACGATGGGCACAATGAATTCTTTAAACCCATTGGAGACAATATAAATGGTCTCGGCGTTTTCGGTCAGGAACTGCTGATTGCGCTGAAACGAGTCCGATATTTTCCCCATCAGCGTTTCAATCAGCGCTGGCAGTTGACTTTTGTGCGCTTTCAGAAGCTCGATTCGCAGGTTGAGCGAGTCTGTGAAAGAAACTTCGCCCGACATGCCCCGGTCGGTAATGATTTTGATGTGGTTCAGTACGTCGTCGCGGTCCGGGCGACCGGCCAGCGAGATTTCGCCCAGCACGTCGAGGGCTTCGACCTTTGTAAAGGTGCTGTCAAAATCAATAATGTAATAGGTTTTTTCGAGTGGTTTGGTGAGCATGATGAACGAATCTATTCTAATTCTTTATTAAACTGTTGTAATACGTGTTCCAATTTGACGCGCAGGAGGGGAATATCCTTTTGAATAACTGCCCAGATTATATCGTAATCGATTCCGAAATACTCATGAACGATTACGTTACGGATTCCATTTAAAACTCGCCATTCTATATCTGTAAAGTCATTCTTGGTTTCCTGAGTAACATGATTGGATGCTTCGCCAATAATCTCGATAAGCCGGGTTAAGGCAAGCTGTAACTTTCGGTCAAGCAGATAATCATCATAAACTGTATTGGCAACAAATTCCTGAATTTCAATTATAGCGTTAAGCATGTGCTGTACGCGTGCTTGTTCATTCAGTTGATTTCTCATAAATAAGCATTTTGTCCTTGTCAATATAGGGCTTTACATAGGGCGAAAGTCCATTTGCCGAAACAAGATCGACGGACAAATGGAGAATGTCCTCCAGTTGAAGTTTCATTCGCACAAAGTCAAATAGCGATACCATTGGCTCCAACTCAACCAATATGTCAATATCACTTGTGTTAGTCTCTTCCCCACGAGCTCTTGAACCAAACAAATATGCTTTCTGAACCGGTTGGGAATCAAAATACTGCTGTATAGCTGCCTGTTGTGCTATCATGGTAGATTAGTTTGTAAAAACGCCAGTGCCCGCTCCTCCGACCAGTACGTACCCTGAATGCCGCCGGTACGCGATGGAAATCCGCAATGGCCGCCCTGTTGAGGAAACTCCATCCAGACGTTGGGGAGTTCCCGCCCTAACTCGCCGGGGAAACATTCCGGCGACAGAAACGGGTCATTTTTGGCACTAACAATCAGGGCTGGAACAGTGATCGCTGGAATAAACTGCAATGAGCTACTCTGCGTATAATAGTCTGTTACGTCCCGAAATCCGTTCATGGGGGCTGTAAACAGATCATCGAACTCCCGAATGCTGCGCGCTTTCATCACCGCTTCGGTTGGGAAAACGCCCGGCATCAGGGCTGCTTTCTGGCTTACTTTTCGTTTGAGTGTTCGGTTAAACCGGTGATTGTACACCAGGCTATCCCACCGTTCGAGCCGCCGGGCTGATCCCATCAGATGAATGGGTGCCGAAAAAACCACCGCCTTTTTGATGGTCGGATGAATGGCTTTCCCCGATTCGCCGAGGTATTTTAACGTTACGTTGCCGCCCGCGCTGAATCCCATCAGGTGAATTGTCTGGTAGCCTTTCGTAACAGCGTGTTGGATGATAAAATGAAGATCGCTGGTTTCGCCGATGTGGTAAAACCGCTGCAGACGGTTCATCTCGCCACTGCACGAGCGGTAGTGCCAGGCCAAACAGTCGAATCCGTTTCGGGTCAGATGGCGAACCATCCCGGCCAGATACGAACTTGTCGAACTGCCTTCAAGGCCGTGGGAGAGAATAACTAATGGTTTTAATGAAGAGTTAAGCGTGAAAAGTGGAGAATCATCTGCTGAATATTCTTCACTTTTCACGCTTAACTCTTCATTGGCCTTTGCCCAGTCCAGGTCCAGAAAATCATCGTCCGGTGTTTCGATGCGTTCGCGGACATAGGCAACCGATACCTTCCGAAACAGCGAAGGAATGATGGTTTGCAGATGACCGTTCCACAAACGGGCAGGCGGATTATAACTCGACGGGGCAATCAGCGGCATTAGCGAACGCGTGCGATTGAAGCCGCAAAGGTAAGCGTTCCGGCACTGAGAAGCTTTAAGAGACGCAAAAACAAGTAGCTTTTCTGCTCGCGATGCAGAACTTATTATTGGCTACACCAAGCTATAGCTTACAAAGCCAGCTCTTTTTCTGATACAATCGTCAGTACTTCGGTGTCCTTAAGCCGAACGGCTAAGCCGAGCGTTTTGGGGACTTCGTAATGAAAGAAAAATTTCATCGTATGAATTTTTCCCTCGTAAAAGATCAGATCATCGCCCTGCGGGTTTTGGGTCAGGAGGATTTGTTTGGCCACCGTTGCCTGTTTGAGCCACTGCCAGGCGACAACCACAATGCCGAACATCTCCAGAAACAGCGTTGCATCCGATAAGTAGCGTTCAATGTCGCCTTTTTGGGCGTGGGGCATCAAACTCATCATGACCTCCTGCGTCCGGCTGATTTCGGTGGTGAGTTGATCGGCATAGGGTTTCAGATCGTCGTAAGCACTGGCTTCGGCAATCGTTTTGCCCATCTCGGCGAACAGCAGTTGGGGCGCTTTACCGCCTTTCATGGTCATCTTTCGACCGAGCAAATCCTGCGCCTGTATGCCCGTTGTGCCTTCGTAAATGGGCGTAATGCGAATGTCGCGGTAGAGTTGCTCGACCGGAAAATCTTCCGTAAAGCCGTAACCCCCAAACGTTTGCAAACTCTGACTCACCGACTGCACGCCCATTTCCGATGGGTACGACTTGGCGACGGGCATCAGTAAATCGAGCAACAGAAACGCATTTTCCTTTTCTTCGCCTTCGGCGACTTCGCTGATGTCGTACAGGCGGGCGGCCTCAATCAACAGCGAGAGCGAGCCTTCCGTTACGGCTTTTTGGAACAACAGCATCCGTCGAACATCCGGGTGATTGATAATGGCCGTTTGGGGTGCGTCCAAAAGGTTTTTCTGATTCAACCGCCGACTTTGCGGACGCTCTCTGGCGTACTGAAGCGCGGCATGATAAGCGGCTGTAGCAATACCCGCAGCCGTCATGCCAACCCCAATCCGGGCTTCGTTCATCATCTGAAACATATACGGTAAGCCCTGATGCGGTTCGCCGACGATGTACCCGATGGTGTTGTCGTTCGATCCCATCGTAAGATGCATCGCCGGAACACCTTTCTGCCCCATTTTATGATAAACGCCCGTGGATGTTACGTCGTTATCGACAAAATTTCCGGCTTCGTCTTTCCGGTATTTAGGCACGACAAACAGCGAAATGCCTTTGGTACCTTTCGGTGCGCCGTCAATCCGGGCCAGCATCAGGTGAATAATATTGTCGGCAGCATCATGGTCGCCCGCCGAGATAAATACTTTCTGGCCGATAATCTTATAACTTCCCGGCCGGTCCGCCGGTGCGGTGGATTCGCCGTCAGGTTGTGGCGTGGCCGACGTCGTTACGTCGGAGAGCGACGAGCCGGCCTGTGGTTCGGTGAGGGCCATAGTCCCCTGCCAGGTTCCGGCCAGCATATTCGGGACGTAGGTTTCGCTCAGTTCGGGCGTTCCAAATGAGGTAATAAGGTGAGCAGCTCCCGATGTTAATCCCGTGTACATCATGCCGTTATTGGCGGCCATCAGGATAAAACCGACGCATGAACTAATCATTTCGGGCAGTTGCTGACCGCCGTGCTCGAATGGGAAACCGGCTCCAATCAGGCCCGCATCGCCCATGGCTTTGAGGTATTCTTTTACTTTTGGATGCACGGTAACCTGTCCGTTTTTGAGTTCGGGCTGGTTTCTGTCCACGTCCTTCAAATACGGGTGCATGAGCGTATCGGCAATGTAGGTAGCCGAGTCGAGCACGAGATTAAACGTCTCACGGTCGTGAGCACTGAAGTAATCGTATTTGGTCAGTTCTTCTGCTTTAAAAACTTCGTGAAGGAGAAATTGCAGGTTGCGTTTGCTGAAGTAAGTTGTTGCCATCTGGCGAATCGGGTTAAAAAGAAGTATGCTTACATACGATTATAGGGCTAAAAATACCAAATTTCGGTTTACGATGTACGCAAGCGGTCAGGAAGAGTCAGGAGTTGTCAAGAAGGGTTAAGGGGTGGTAAAGAATGGTTAGGGACTGCTTGACAATTCCTAACCATTCCTGACCACCCCTTGTCCTTTCTACGCCTGCGGAGCGCGGACCATGCCCGTACCAACATCGAATGGGTCAAACCCGGATATCATCTTGCTGGTAACACCCGACGCGACTAATCGGGCCGTTAATGCGTTGGGATTCAGCATGCCTACCCCTTTGAGCTGTTCGGCCCACAGAGCTGCAATGCCCGCTACGTGAGGAGTAGCCATGCTGGTGCCGCTCATACTCGCTAAGCCACCGCCGGGTTTGGCTGACTGAATGGCAACTCCCGGCCCCGAAATTATGGCCCCGGTGTTTGAAAACGGCGCGATGGAAAAGTTAGCTCCACTCTGTCCCAAAGCCGCTACCGAAATGAACCCATCCGAAACCGCGGGCGGACTAACAGCGATTTCAAAATTGGCGTTTTGCGCCCGGCGGCTCTCGTTTCCGGCTGCGGCAATAAGTACGGTTGTCTGAAAAAATGCGCTGCCCACGCGAATCAACTGAGCCATTTTCTCAAAAAGCTGAACATTCGCGCGGTAGCCTTCCAACGCCCGCGACGTAGCGAGTTCGGTTGGCATACCGGTTCCTTCCAACTGCTTCACCAGACCGGGAAAATCAATGCCGAGCGACATCGAAATGACGTTGGCCCCGTTCTGAATGGCCCACTGAATGGCATTGACGATGCTGGCACTTGACCCGCCATTATTTCCCAACACTTTGCCGATGAGGGCTTTCTGAACACCTCTTGCCACGCCAATGCGTGTATTGTTGACATCCCGGCCAAAAATAGTCCCCGCGCAGTGCGTGCCGTGTCCGTGCTGATCGCCGTTGCCTTCGCCCGTGAAATCCTGCTGAATAACGTTTACCCCGATAAAAGCGGGATGGGACGCATCAATGCCGGTGTCGAGCACGGCAACGACTATGCCTTTGCCCGTGAATGGCGATGTATCGGCACCGGTGGCTTGAATCCCCCAGGCAACGGACGGGGCGGCTGGCTGGAGAACATCCTGCACATCGAATGGCTCAACGAGCTTCATCGGAATGACGGGTGCAACGGCCACTACGTCGTTATCACGGGCCAGGTCGGGCAGGTCTCGCCGGTCTATCCGGTCAATTTCAACGGTCAGGCCCGCGACTATAGATTCTGATTCTAAGCCACTGGGTGTGGCACCCCCACCCAAAAAAATATCGCGGGTAGATATAGACGGGGCGCGGAGGATAATGAGTTCTTCTTTCATGGATAAATGGTAGAAAGGGTAACTGATGAGTATGAAACTAAATCAATCTACAGCCTGCTGTTCACTAATAGGCAATCATTTGATTATCCGGTAAACATCTTATCCATGGGTGGTTTATGGCTGTTGGCGTTCGCCATAGCAGTAACAAAGACCATCGGGAGCCACCACAAAAAAAACCTTCCACTTAACATCGCCATGTTGTTGCCAGCTAAATTCGGCCTGCTCGGTTGTCAGGCCATTCGTTTTCAATTCGGCGAAGGCATTGGTCACATCATCGACCTCGAAGAAACAGCCGTCCTGGGTAGGGTCGCCACCGTTTTCGACTAAGCCAACCTGAATCGTATCTCTGGCTATGATGGCCGATTTATAGGGCGTGTCGGTTCGAGATATAAGATGAAATCCCATTGTCATCTCGTAAAAGGGCAAGGCCGCTTCGAGGTCATTGACCGGTAAGTTCATACTGTCCTGCTGATAAGGCCATACTTGTTTGATGGTTGCTTTTGGTTGTTTCATTCGTTTTGTAGTCTGGTAAGAACGTGTTTATTCGTAAAGTCACCCGGCTTGACGCTGCGTAGATGCAATAGTGAAACTTTGTCAACGTAATCTTTTTACGTTGTCTATTCTCTGACCAAAAACGTTCATTGAGAAAGCTCATCTGACGGATTTTACAATTCGCCGTTGCCATACGGTTCTGTAGATCTACCGGATTTATAGGACAAAGGGGAAGCAGGGTAATGGGGAAGCGTCAGTCTCAGATAGATTACCTTTACGTCTTGTGATTTGGTTGCTGAACGGGTCAGCCTGTCGATTCTCACGGATTGGTTGTATCAAGTGCCGGATATACGATTCCCGGAAAAACTATCGTTTACGTTTTGTCGTTAAGACAGTAACAACCTTAAAAACAATCAGTAACAAATGAAAAACTTACTTGCAGTTTTCGCTTTCCTTTTCGCGATGGTATCGATGGTACAGGCGCAGGATAAAAAAGCACCCGCCAGCCCCAAAGTGACCGCCGAAAGTCCGGACAAAAACATTAAAGTTGTTTATGGACAACCGTCTAAAAAAGGCCGGGTTGTTTTTGGGGCCGATGGGTCGAGCAGCCTGGAAAAGTACGGTAAAGTGTGGCGGACAGGTGCTAATGACGCCACCGAAATTACGTTCAAGAGCGACGTAATGTTTGGCGGCAAAATGGTGAAAGCCGGTACGTACACGCTGTTTACCATTCCCGGCGAAAAGGAGTGGAGCGTATTGCTCAACAGCACGTTGGGTCAGTGGGGTGCCTATGAATATGAAAAAATCAAAGGTGCCGACGTAGCGATGGTTAAAGTGCCCGTTTCGATGAACAAAACGCCCATCGAAAAACTGACCATTACGCCATCGAACAGCAGCATTGCCATCGCCTGGGATAACATGACTGTTTCGGTGCCCGTGATGAAACACGGCTGAAAAAACGGTTAGAATCCGGTTGCTAAATTTAATAGTTAATTGTTCTCAGAAACCCAGCCGCATAAGCTGGGTTTCTTTGTTTATACCCCACTGAAAGTCAGGCTGTTGACGACATGAAAGGGGAGATTTTATAAGTAGTTTCTGTAAAAACTTTTCTCACACGCAGAACAAATGACCGTTTGCGAATTATATTGCCCGTAAGTAGTTAACAAACAAACGTTTATCCCGTTATTTGTAAAACGATATAACCCATACCAGATGATGAAACGCTACTTATTGTATATACTGTTCGGCATAGTTGCATTACCGGCCTTTGGGCAGGGTGGCATGGACTATTACCGGCTGCCAGACCGGGACCAAAAATACAACCGGTTGCTCATGCGCTATGGGGGGCCATCTGTCCAAAGCCGCTGGTACGTTGCCCTCGACGGGTTTGTTCGTACCGACCGCGCCAAGCTCGATAATTCATTCAATGAGTTGATTCAGACCGACCGGGTTAATAAAGCAGGTTGGGGTGCAGTTGTTGGCTGGGTGTATCGGGAACGGTGGGCTGTTGAAGGCGGTTACGCCCGGATGCCCATTCATACGCAGGTGTCGGTTAGTAACGCCAGTTCGCCATTGGTATTTCGGTATAACAACAAGGGCAATGCGTTTGTACTGCGTGGAAAACGCCTTTTGCTGTCAACCAATAAGCCATGGCTGCGGTCGGGTTTCTGGTTGACTGGCGGCATGTGGCTTGTGCCTAACAGCGGGCAGAAGGAAGGGCAGTTTTCCCTGTATGGTTATCGGTATAGCGGTCGCCGGGAAACGCCCGACACGCTGCGTCTGACCAGCCATACCCGTGCCAATGGGCGCGTAACGGCCATCGCCGAAATCGGGGCCGAATACAATGTGCGGTTAAGCAATGCACTCGATTTGGGCGTGTCTGTTCGTAAACTGTGGGGTCTTGCCAATGCCCTCACCACCGACGTAACGTATAGCGTGAACCGTGCCGCCATACAGCAGGCTCAGTTGCAGGGTTCCGGCACCGGCATGAGCTATGGCGTGACGCTTCGGTACACGTATTCGATTAATCGGAAACTGGCTAACGTGATGGATGTACAGGGAAAATCCCAGCGTATTCGCTGAAATCAGGGTAGCCAATCGGCGCGGTAATCGCTGGCAAACTGCTGGAACGTGATTGGAGAGCGGTCCAGCAGGTGTTCCGTTGTGTCGGTGAGTCCGGCTGCTTTTCCCAATTTCGAAACGGTATAAAGAGCTACCATAATCAGTGTAAAACCCAGCGGCAGGTTCTCTTTCTGCCATTTCTGCCAGATAAACCGCAGAATCGACGGGTTTCGATACGTTATCTTTCGCTCCAGAACGTCGCTCAACATCTGAGCTACTTCGCTGTACGTCAAGGCTTCGGAACCAGTCAATTCGTAGGATTGATTGATAAATTTATCCGTTTTGTCGGTCAGAACCAGCGCGGCAACGGCGGCAATATCCCGTACGTCGATAAAGCTGGTGCGGCCGTTTCCTGCCGGAATGAAAATTTCGCTCCGAAACCGAATCTCATCCCGGTGAGTCGTATTCAGGTTCTGCATGAAAAAACTCGGTCGCAGAAACGTAAACGGCAATCCTGATTCGGTAATTAATTTTTCAATTTTGTGATGGGGCGTCACCGGATTATTCTCGACTCCCTGTAACGACAAAAAAACGACCTGCCGTACATCGGCCCGTTTCATGGCGTCGATAAATGGAGCGAAGGTTTTGTTCACATCGGCCAATTGGGGCGGACGAACCAGCAGCACACGACTGACGCCGGTCAGGGCTGCGTCGAACGTAGCAGCATCTTCAAAATCGAGCGTAACAACACCATCGGCCTGTCCATCCAGTTCCTGATTCGGTTTCCCCGAATTACGTACTCCAGCCAGCATCTCGAACTGCGCTTTGACAGGCGATTTCATCAACGCACGCAGGGTTTCCAGGCCAACGTTGCCCGTGGCACCCGTAATCAATATCCGTTCTGGAAGGAGGTTTGTCATGAAGTGTTGACGGGAGATAAGGAAAAATACAGAATTCAGGCTTTTATGGGTGAACCACCGGTCCGGTAGTTACTAAACTCTGCAATACGAATGAAAAGTTTACGATGGCGTTTACTTCTGGTTGGCGTACTGGCTGCTCAGGCCGTTTTTGCCGATGTGCGATTGTCGAATGTTTTTGGTTCGCACATGGTATTACAACGACGGAAACCCGTGCCCGTTTGGGGGTGGGCCGACCCGAGCGAAACTGTAACAGTACGGCTCAATACGCAAACGAAAACCGTTAAAACGGGCAAGGACGGCAAATGGCGCGTCACACTCGACCCAATGGAAGCGGGCGGACCGTATCAACTGATTGTGAAAGGCAAAAAAAATACCGTTACGTTCGACGATGTGCTGGCGGGCGAAGTCTGGATTTGCTCCGGGCAATCGAATATGGAATGGCCGCTGAGATCGGCAGCGAATGCCAAAACCGAAATTCCATCAGCCAACTACCCCAATATCAGACAATTACTTGTTAAAAAAGACATAAGTCTAACACCCAAAGATGATATCAGTGGAAGTTGGAGCGTGTGCAGTCCCGAAACGGCTCCCGATTTTACGGCGGTTGGTTATTTCTTTGCGAAACAGTTGCAGAAAGAACTGAACGTACCGATTGGGTTGATTAACACGTCATGGGGCGGCACGCATTCCGAAACTTGGACCAGCCGCGAAGCCATGACTCAGCATGATGAGTTGCGATTAGTGGCCGAAAAGTTACCCGCTACGTATGAAGAAGTAATTCAAAGTGGGTCAGCCCGCATTCAAAATCTGCTAAAAACGCAACAGGGTGGTTTGCCCACTGCCGCCGACGAACAGACGTGGGCCAATGCCGATTTAACGGATAGCGACTGGAAAACGATGAACGTTCCCGGCGATTGGGAATGGGGCGGTTTGCCCACCGTCGATGGTGTGGTCTGGTATCGGCAGGAAGTCATCATCCCGGAAGGAAGCAAGCTACAAAAAATGGTTCTGCACATCGGTTCGGTCGATGATGGCGACTCGACATTTGTGAACGGTCAGTTGGTTGGCAGCACCAAAGGACGTACCGCCCGCGAGTATGCCCTGCCCGACGGACTGCTGAAACCGGGCCGGAATGTGGTTGCGGTGCGCGTTACGGACACGGGTGGGGGCGGGGGCTTGATGGGAAGACCGGATCAACTCAAGCTGTCGAACGAAAGCCTGACGATTCCGCTGGCGGGCAACTGGAAATACCGGGTGGCGCAGGTGTTTCCGTCGTCGTATAAACCGGGGCCGAACACCTACGCTACTCAACTGTTCAATGCGATGCTGAATCCGCTGATTCCGTACGCCATTCAGGGGGCAATCTGGTATCAGGGCGAGTCGAATGCGGGTCGGGCGTATCAGTACCGGAAAACGTTTCCGCTCATGATTCAGGATTGGCGGCAACACTGGGGTTACGATTTTCCGTTTCTGTTTGTGCAGTTAGCAAGCTTTAACGCAGCGAATGGCGACAGTCGACGGGGTAGTTCCTGGGGCGAACTTCGCGAAGCGCAAACGATGACGCTCCAACTACCAAATACGGGCATGGCCGTTACGTCGGACATTGGCGAACCGATGGATATTCACCCGAAAAACAAATTAGATGTTGGCAATCGCTTAGCGGCCGAAGCCATGCGGGTAGCGTATCAAAAACAGGGTGAGCCGGGCAACGAACCCTCTCGCGGACCACAATTTGATAAACTGACAGTCGATGGCAGCCGGGCTGTTCTTACGTTTCGGAACGTGAGCGAAAAATTGATGGCGAAGGATAAATACGGTTATCTGAAAGGCTTTGAGGTGGCGGGAGCCGATCAGAAATTTTACTACGCAAAGGCTGCTATTCAGGGAAACACCGTTGTCGTTCAGGCCGATTCGGTAACGGCACCGGTGGCGGTTCGCTACGGCTGGGCCGACGATAACGGCGATGTAAATCTCTACAATCAGGCGGGTTTTCCGGCTATTCCGTTTCGCACCGATACGTGGAAAGGCATTACGGAAGCCGCTAAATTTGGGGAGCAATAAACCTGTTTGTGATTTGTCGTTCGTTGTTTGATAAGCGACAACAACGAACGACAAACCACAAACTTTATTCCTGTTTCGACTCCTGTCTCCGCATCGGCATACTGTCAATTGTCCGGAAGAGGTCTTTCACAGCGAATGGCTTTTTGTAGGTCTGTTTAACACCGCCGTCCTTCCCAATCAGCCAGCCCGCAAATTCATCGGACGGATTGAGTTTATACTCGTGCATCAAAAACTGACGATCCGGCTCCGGCACTAATGATGCGATCAGCACAATAACGTCCAAATCACGCTCGGCCAACCCATCTTTCTCCCGGCTTAGCGCTTCCTGTTGTTCAATACTGTGAAATTGGGCATCGTCGCGTCCATACAGGAGCAACACGCGTCGGTGATCTTTTTTTTCGGTCAATATCGCTTTGAGCGACTTTTGCTGATTCGCTATACTTTCCATAACACCAGTAAATCCCATTAGCAGGATCATCAGAGATAGTAACCAGTAGCGTTGCATAGTGTTTTTCGTTGTTGCTTACAAGTCTTCCAACCGTTCGAGCATCAGGATCGAGCCTTGCGGCACAATTACGTACTGCTCACCTTCATACTGCAACTCGATGGCGTTACGTTGCAGATAAAGGGCCACATCGCCTTCCTGAGCCTGTAGCGGCATATATTTCACTTTCTCTTCGGTCTCTTTCCAGGGTTCATCTTCGCTCGGCGAGGGAATCGGGTAGCCCGGCCCCACCTTAATAACGTAGCCCGACTGCACTTGTTCTTTTTCCTGAACGGTTGGCGGCAGATACAACCCGCTGTTTGTCCGGTCAGATGGGTCTTTGGGTTTAATCAGCACCCGGTCGCCGACGACGATCAGGCGTTTGAGTTTATTATCGGCAGTAATTCCAATCATACACGTAGAGCCGCGATACGTTGCAGCTTATTAGTCAGTTGAGGTAGTCAGTCAAAAATCAGGCGAGTTTATCAATAAGGTCAAAATGTCATATCTATTGATCACAATGAATTTATGGTTACGGCACCGGATCATAACCGTGTCCGCCCCACGGATGGCATCGGCCAATGCGTTTCAGCCCTATCCACCCGCCCCGCACGGCCCCATGTTTCCGAATAGCCTCTATGGTATATTGCGAACAGGTGGGCGTGTATCGGCAGGCGTTCGGAAAATAAGGTGACATAATGGCCTGATACCCTTTCACGAATCCAATTAGAATTGACTTCATCATAAACTCGTAAACACCAAAATGGCCAAAAACTTTCCTGCAATCCGTATCTTTGCTCACTGTCGGTAATTGGTTTGATGTTTGTTGTTTGTGGAAGTTCGTCGCTACGGTTGTCGTTCCTCCGGCACGATTCCGGCGGGAACCGGAACCTTAGCGACTGAAATGCCAGCCAACTACAACCGTAGCGACGGACCGCCACAAACGACAAACATCAAACGGTAAAACCAGAAACTCCTTCATTTTATGCTGCAATATGTTATTTGGGAAGTTAATCCCGAAATTTTTCACATCGGCTCCTTCTCGGTGCGTTGGTACGGGTTGTTTTTCGCGCTGGGTTTTCTGGTTGGGATGCAGATTATAAGCTTTGTTTTCAAGAAGGAAAATAAGCCCATCGCCGACACCGATACACTCCTGATTTACATGGTCGTATCCACAATTCTGGGTGCCCGCATCGGCCATTTTCTATTCTACGAACCCGACGTTTTGCTTCGAAACCCGCTGACTGTCATTACGCCCCCCTTTGCCGGATTGGCCAGCCACGGGGCGTTTTGCATTCTGCTGGGGCTGTGGCTTTATTCGCGCCGGAAGGAAAGTAAACTTTCCGGCCAGACATTTTTATGGGTGACCGACCGCATTGCTATCGTCGTGGCGCTGGCGGGGGCCTGCATCCGTTTCGGCAACCTGATGAACTCTGAAATTGTGGGTCGTTCAACGGATGTGCCTTGGGCGTTCGTGTTTATGAACAACAACGAATACGCCAAAATCCCCCGCCATCCCGCGCAGTTGTATGAGTCAATTTCGTGTTTGATTCTATTTTTCGTTCTGTTGTGGTTCTGGAATCGCTACAAAGAACGGACGCCACGCGGCAGTATGCTCGGCATTTTCCTGGTCTGGGTATTTGGCCTGCGGTTTTTCTTCGAGTATCTGAAAGAAAACCAGGTGTCTTTTGAAGATAATATGGCTCTGAACATGGGTCAGATACTGAGTATTCCGGCGGTATTATTAGGCATTTATTTCCTCGTCCGCAGCTACCGGAACCCCTTCCCGTTACCCACTCCAGAAGAACCGAAAGCGATCAAATCGTAAGTCATGTCTCCCCCGCAGATTTGTTCAGAAATCCTGTGTAAATCTGCGGGAAATGTCAATGTGCTACCTTTCGGTACGTCAACACAATAACTGATCAAGAGGAACATGGTCAA
>JANPJE010000184.1:0-19612 GCA_031425355.1 Spirosoma sp.
TGTGCCGAAGGCGAGACTCGAACTCGCATGTCCGTAAAGACACACGCCCCTGAAACGTGCGTGTCTACCAATTTCACCACTTCGGCAGTACGCTTCCCTTATTGGGATTGCAAAGATACGTGCTGATACGGTTTTTTCGCAAGAATACTGTCAAAAAATTTGATTTTTTCAGCGCGTAAACAGCAATCGTTCGCCCGGTTGGTCTGTCAGGAACTGCCCGTTTTCATACACGACGTTGCCGGAAACGATCGTGTGCGTTATGCTCGCATCGAATGTATGACCTTCTAACGGCGACCAACCGCATTGATACAGAACGTTTTGTTTGGATACCGTTGTCGGCTGGTTCGGATCGATCAGAATAAGGTCGGCCCAGTAACCCTCGCGAACGTAGCCACGCCGGTCAATCTGGAAGCAGTCGGCGGGAGCATGGCTCATTTTACGAACAACCGTTTCCAATGAAATTTTGCCCTGCTTCACGAAATCAAGCATCAGTAAAAGCGGATGCTGCACGAGCGGTAAACCCGAAGGAGAATTCCAGTACGGCTGTTGCTTTTCGGCCCACGTGTGCGGAGCATGGTCCGTAGCGATGATATCTAAATGGTCGTCCAGCAGCGCGGCCAGCAAAGCGGCTTTGTGGTGCGGGGCTTTAATGGCCGGATTGCATTTGATCTGATTTCCCAGCCGTGCATAATCGTCACTGTCGAACCAGAGGTGATGTACACACACTTCGGCGGTAATGCGCTTTTCGGTTAAGGGTACTGTGTTATCGAACAGGGACAGTTCGTCAGCAGTCGAAATATGTAAAATATGTAAGCGGGTGTTGTGCCGACGGGCCAGCTCAACCGCCAGCGATGACGATACCAAACAGGCTTCTTCATTACGGATCAGTGGGTGTAATTCGGCTGTAGCGTTATCTCCGTATTCAGCTTTGTATCGTTCGGTATTGGCACGGACGGTGGCTTCGTCTTCGCAATGGGTAGCAATGAGCATTGGACTTTCCCGGAACAAATCGTCCAGAACCCGCTCATTATCAACCAGCATGTTGCCCGTCGATGATCCCATAAAAACCTTGATGCCACAAACCGTCGTTGGGTCAGTGCGGAGAACTTCGTCCAGATTATTGTTCGACGCACCCATGAAAAACGAGTAATTCGCCAATGAAGTCTGGGCGGCAATGTCGTATTTGTTGGCCAATAATTCCTGCGTCAGCGCATTCGGAACGGTATTTGGCATTTCCATGAAACTGGTTACGCCCCCCGCCACAGCCGCCCGCGCTTCAGAACGGATCGTCGCTTTATGGGTCAACCCCGGCTCCCGAAAATGCACCTGATCGTCAATAACGCCCGGCAGCAGATACTGGCCTTTTGCGTCAATAATCCGGTTCGCGGTCGTATCGGATAAGCCCGGCTTTATTTGAGCAATAAACCCATTTTCGATTAGTACGTCGGTCTCGGTAATACGTCCGTCGTTCACTAAGCGGGCATTACGAATCAGGAGTTTACTCATAAAAGTCGGGCGGCTTCTTTCGCGAAATAAGTCAGAATTACATTAGCGCCCGCCCGCTTGATGGACAGCAGCGATTCCATCATGGCCCGTTCGCCGTCCAGCCAACCGTTCTGCGCAGCCGCTTTTATCATGGCGTATTCACCGCTGACGTTGTAGGCCGCAATAGGCAAATGGAAGTTATCATTCAACAATTTAATGATATCCAAATACGCTAACGCGGGCTTAACCATCAGAAAATCAGCTCCTTCGTCGTAGTCAAGCTGGGCCTCGATCAGAGCCTCCCGAGTGTTGGCGGGGTTCATCTGGTAGGTTTTCTTATCGCCAAACTTCGGAGCCGAATTGAGCGCATCGCGGAAGGGACCGTAAAACGCACTGGCGTATTTGGCCGCATACGACATAATGGCTACGTCATGAAAACCACCGGCATCGAGCACCTGACGGATATGACTCACGCGCCCATCCATCATGTCCGATGGACCAACAATATCGGCACCGGCGCGGGCTTGTGCGAGAGCCATTTTTCCTAATACTTCCAGTGTTGGATCATTCAGGATTTTACCATTCTCGACAATGCCGTCATGCCCATCCGAACTGTACGGGTCCATCGCTACGTCGGTCATGACGACCACATCGGGAAAGCGATTTTTAATGGCTCTGACCGCCTTCAGATACAAGCCGTTTGGATTGTGGCTCTCGGTCGCATATTTGTCTTTCTTCGATTCCGGGAGGTTCGGAAACAGGTCGAATGCGTTAATGCCAAGATCAACACATTCCTGAATTTCATCAAGCAGTAAATCGAGTGAATACCGATAAATGCCCGGCATAGAAGTCACTTCAGAGCGGACATTCTGCCCTTCCATCACAAAAAGCGGGAGTATAAAATCGGTTACAGAAAGGCGGGTTTCCTGCACCATATCGCGGATAACAGCCGACTGGCGGTTACGGCGTGGACGACGTATCAGGTTCATTGGTTTATAGTTTACGGTTTTACGGTTCGTGGTTTGTCGTTGCGGTTCCCCGCCGGGACTGACCGCACCGGCGGACCGGCATAATCCCTCGTGCGTCAGCCATCGACAAGCCACGAAATCTTAACCGTCAAACAATCAGTTTAAATCCTTCGCCGTGTACGTTTACAAGCTGAACGGCGGGGTCTTCTTTGAGGTATTTGCGTAGTTTTGTTACGTACACGTCCATGCTTCGGGCGTTGAAATAGGAATCGTCACCCCAAACCATCTTCAAGGCAAAACTACGACTGACGGGCTGATTCAGGTTCTGCGCCAGCAATTTTAATAACTCCGATTCTTTGCTGGTTAGTTTTTGAGGTTGCCCTCCCTCGCTATCGGTTAGCAGACTCTCAACGGTGCGGGTCAGGAGTTGATGGGGATAATCGAATACTAATGAGCCAATTTGATACGTTGTTGGCTCCGGCAAATCGGTCGAGCGTTGATACCGGCGCAAAATGGCCTGAATACGAAGCAGCAACTCTTCCATACTAAAGGGCTTGGTCATGTAATCATCCGCGCCCGCCTTAAACCCCTGAATGGTATCCTCCTGCATGGATTTGGCGGTCAGGAAAATAATCGGTACGTCGCGGTGATCCATCCGAACTTCTTTCGCCAGCGTGAACCCGTCTTTTTTGGGCATCATCACGTCGAAAATGCAAAGGTCATACTGGCCTGCCATGAACAGTTGTAACCCCTGATTTCCGTCGGTGGCGCGGTCGGTCGTATAGCCCTTCATGGTCAGGTATTCCTGCACTAACAGGCCCAGGTTCGGGTCATCTTCAACAAGGAGAATGCTTGGCATAAGTCAACGATGGAATGGTTGAATGATGGAATGGACGGTCCGCCGTCGCGTTGAATAGCCTGCCGGATGCTGTTTAATCATCCGATCATTCATTCAAAATTTTATACGGTAAAATAACTTCGAATGAACTGCCTTTGCCAAGCTGGCTCTCGACCAAAATCTGGCCGTGGTGCTCGTCAATCATCTTTTTAACGTAACTCAAACCCAAACCAAACCCTTTTACATCATGCCGGTTGCCAGTTGGTACCCGGTAGAATTTCTCAAAAATTCGGCTGGTCTGCTCTTTATTCATGCCCAAACCCTGGTCAGCCACCACGATGCTTACTCCCGGAGTGGATGCTCCTTCGGGCAGGCCGCGGGTGCTCAGGGTAATATGCGGACTCTCCGGCGAGTATTTCAGGGCATTGTCTACTAAATTATAAATGATATTCGTCAGATGAAGCTCGTCTGCTTCGATTACTTCCCGGTCCGCATCGAAATGCAGATCGACCTCGCCCCCACGCTGTTCAATTTGCAAACTCATGTTGTTCAGGACTTTCTCAATAACATCATGAATATTTACCGGCGACAGATTAAGTTTGATTTCTCCCCGGTCCAGCAAGGCCATCTGCAAAACCTTCTCGACGTGGGATCCCAACCGCCGGGTTTCATCCCGGATAATACCCATGTAGCGCGATAACCGCATCGGTTCGGGCGGGGTAGCAGAATTTGCTGTACTCAGTTGCTCCTGCGCCATTTCGACAGCCAGCGAAATGGTCGAAATAGGGGTTTTAAACTCGTGGGTCATGTTATTGATGAAATCATTCTTGATGTCGGCCAGTTTTTTCTGACGGACAATCGTGCTGATGGCGATGTAAAAGCACGCCAGAATGACCAGAATCAGCACCACCGACGCCCCAACCGTATAGCCTAATCGACCCAAAATAAATTGTCGCTGTGTTGGAAAATAGACATACACATAATTTCCGGTCTCGATAAAATTGTTGGGAAACAAAGCTGCCTTGTAACCGTCTTTTTCAAATTGCCGGGTGTTTATACCCAACGAAGTAAACAAAAAACCAGGCTCCTTACGGGTCCGAACAGCATAGGCGAATGGAATGTCAATGCCCCGGTCGACTAATGACTGCCTCAGCAATGTATCCAAAGCCAGCCGGTTTACGCGATCTTCGATGGGCCGGTCAGACATCAATAAGCCCTTGAGTACATCTTTAATCCTGTGCGACTGCTCGTCGGCCCGATGCTGACTCATGCTGGCCGGGCGTGCGGGCGAATCTGACGTACCCAGTACATCAGGTTTCGCTTTCCGTTGTTGGGCAAGCCGCCGAACGCGATTTTTCGCTGCCTTGGCTGAAGAATCGCGTACAAGCTGACTGTTGATCCGGTTAAGTTCAGTGCTTAATACGTTCTCGGCCCACTGGTCAAACTGCTGCTGTTGAACCATTTGCGTTTGCCAGTCACCAACGGCCATCAATTCTTCCTGCCCCCGCAAAAAATCCTGGATAACGGCGGTTTGTTCAGCCGAAAGTGGCCGCACAATGGGGTGAAGCACGTCTGACTGAACTACTACCGCACCAGCAGGTCCCATGCTGGAAGGCATAATTTGCAGGGTTGCTATCTGATTGGCAGGTAGGTAGTTAGGCTTTTTTGGCTGAATAGGCCGGGTCACTTTTTTAGTATTCATTTTCCCCCCATCGGCAATTTTTATTCCTGACCGGCCTTCTTTTTTTGCGATGGCCATCAGTCGGTTTTGTTGTTCGTGGGCCTGAACACGCTGTCTGGTCAGGTACACAATTTCCTGCCGTTCGAGGGTTCGGACAACCTCCTGAAGGGCATCGGTAACTTTGTAGGCAAACTGTTCTTTTTGCAACTGCAACGCGCTTCCATTCCAGTATAACTGTAAGCCTATCAACCCCAACAGCCCAATCGCCATGAGGGCAACAATCCAGCGTATGCGTTGTTTTGACATTTTTTTACTCGCTCGTGCAACCTTCGACCAATTAATTCATCTATTAGAAACCGGTCGGGGTGGCCAGTAAAAGTACGAACCAGGCTATGGAGTCATTGGCTCGTTAACAAACTTTAACAACCCCAGTATCAATCGGTTTCGTAAGTTATTGTTCCTTCGTTTGCAACTATCTCGTACTATGAAAAAAACAGTTTTAGCAGCCGCCCGGTTCGCACCGACCCTGCTCCTGACAATCGTATTTGGTGGTGCTGCCCTTGCCCAGAAACCAGCAACACCAGCTCCCAAATCGGACAAGAATGACATAAATGTCCGAATTATTGAACGGAACGGCGACGAGGTTCGTGAAGTCGAACGCACGTATCGCATGGATGGCATGACTGATCCCCAGCGCGACAAAATGGTGACGAAATTAATCGACTCGTTGAAAGCATCCCGAAAAGGTGACGGAAAGCGGCAAATGACAATCATCGTTGAGGATAACGATGGCGACCGGACGGTAACGCGTGATCGAATGAAAACCGACAACCGACGCGCCAAAGGCGATGCTTATGTATGGCGCGGACCTAACGGAAATCCAGGCGCTAACTTCAATAACAATCGGAACTGGCGGTACGAGTTTCGGCAAAACGTTGATTCATTGGCTGATCGGATGAGTCGGCTCAAATTTGAATTTCCGAGAGATTTTGACCGGCAGATGGTCCGCCCGTTTGAGGACTGGTCGCGGAATTTTTCGGGAAAAGCGTCAACCATCCGTGGGCTGGATGCATACCCGAATAACCCTGACCGCAACCAACTGAATGTTCGGTTTACGGCACCCGGAAAAGGCGATGTGAGCATTATCGTTACCAACACAAAGGGTAAAGAAGTGGCTAAACGCGAGATAAAAGACTTCTCCGGCGAGTTTGTTGGTCAAATTGATTTAGGCAAAAAGCCACAGGGTACGTACTTCATTACGGTTACGCAAAATGAAGACGGTGCTGTGAAACGTATCATCGTGGAGTAAATACAAGTAAGGCTAACAGGCTCCAAAAGTGTGGTGAGTTACGTAGTGCGTTTAAAAATACCTGCCTGACTCACTACACTTTTTTTATCAAACGTACCTGTTTGACATTTTTCAAAAATAAATTGAAAAATATAGTACTATGTATTGCAAGATACCAAACTAAACCTATATCTTTGCATAGTTCTTAGACATCAGAAGCTATGAAAACCCTCCTCATCATCGGCATTTTACTGGTAGGCATTAGTGCCCAGACATTCAGCATGGGGCACCCACACAATATGTTTGCGGCCCGGAAGCAGTTACGGACGAAGGCTTCGGCTTCTGTTACCAAACGGAGAGCAACGTCGTCTTCGTGTCTGCAGCAATCCGTGCAATTGGCCAAAACAGCGCTCAGCGATCATTTGGTAGCCGTGTTCTCACACTTGCGTCCGGTACGTACTCATTAATTCAGTCGTACACTTTCTCTCCGCGTTTTAACCAAATGCCCCATAATTTAGAGTAAGCATGAACACGTTGTGTTGGCTTCTCCCGCGTATCTACTACCACGTTTCCTTCGTTTATCCATTCAAATATACTACCATAGAGATTGTGAACACGCTGATATCCAGCCACTAACAGTTTCTCTCCAATTTGCTCGCTCCGGTACCCTACCGAACAATAGAGCACGATATTCGCATCCTTCGGAATACCCTCCATCCGTTTCATATTGAAGTCGTCATAGCCGACCCACTTAGCGTTGGGCAGATGACTCACGTTGTACTCTGCCTTTGCACGGGTATCCAACAAAACAGCATTAGGCATTTCCTTCAATTCGGCTACGCTCACGAACGGTACCGTTTTTTTGTAGAGCGCATCCAGCATAACGCCATACGCTCTACTGGTTGTCTGTGCCGAATTGCTGAACGAAATACTCAGCAACGCGCCCAGCAAAGCCCATTGTTTTTTCATAATCACGATCAAAAAATTGGTGTTTGTTAAAGGTTACTACTATGGCGTTAACCCCACATATACGTAGTAAACAACGAATTAAGCTCTGGTAAAGGAATAAACTCCATTTAATAATTTTGTATTAATCCGTTGCAAAAGACATTTTAACAACATTATTTCGTTAAAAACTTAGACAATTAAGTGATGAGCTATGGTATTCGATAGGCTTTGGCTATTTTTATGGTTTGGCCCAAATCCACCGATAACTGGCTGTATCTTTTTATTTACTGAGTGCCCATGCGAAATATTGTTGTACGACCAATTTTACTCGTCGGCCTCCTGTTTATCAGCTTATTAACGGCTTTTGGCTTAACAAAGCCGGGTCGTAGTTTCTGGGAACGGCTTGCCCACAAGGCAATTTACAAAACGGCCGCCAAACGGCCTGTCGTTCGCGCTACTTCATTAGCTATTCCTTCATATAAATTTGGCCCGGCTGGCCGGCCAATCGAAGTGTTGGTGATGTCGGATAGTGGACAGCATTGGGTAGATAGCGTTTTCCATACGTTGACGCCTGAGCAGAAGATCGGGCAATTTTTTATGGTAGCTACGTTTTCAAACCGCCACGAAAACCACTATCAATACATTGATCACCTCATCCAGAATAACCATATTGGTGGCCTGATTTTCTTTCAGGGCGGTCCTTATCGCCAGGCCATTCTGACAAATCGATATCAGGCGCAGTCGAAACTACCGTTACTGATCGGCATTGATGGCGAATGGGGACTTGGCATGCGCTTAGACAGTGCCATGGGCTTCCCAAAACAAATGTCGCTGGGTGCGATTCGGGATAATGAGTTGATTTACCGAATGGGTTCCGAAATCGGGCGACAGTGTCAGCGACTGGGTATTCACATCAATTTTGCCCCCGTTTCGGACATTAACAGCAACCCCGCTAACCCGGTTATTGGTGTGCGTTCGTTTGGCGAATCAAAAGAGAACGTAGCGTTGAAAGCGTCGGCCTATATGCGTGGTCTGCAACAGACCCACGTCATTGCGACAGCCAAGCATTTTCCGGGTCATGGCGACACCAACGCCGATTCACATCACACGTTACCGACCGTCAGCCGTTCGTCGGAGCAAATGCGTGACATCGACCTGTATCCGTTCCGCAAACTCATTGCCGACAGTTTGATGGGCGTTGTTACGGGCCATCTGCACGTACCGGTTATGGACAATACGCCCGCCTTAGCCGCAACACTATCCGAAAAAATCGTTACCGAATTACTCAAAAAAGAACTGGGTTTCAGGGGCTTAGTGTTTACCGATGCGCTAAACATGGGGGGTATCAGCCGGTCGCCGAAAGCGATGGACATTAACCTTCGGGCGTTGATTGCAGGCAATGACATTTTGCTTTATCCGGAGAATATCCGGGATGCAACAATACATATTCTGACGGCTGTTCAGCAGGGAATTATTTCGCAGGAGCTTGTCGATGAGAAAGTCAAGAAGATACTTCGGGCTAAATACTGGGCGGGTCTGCATCATTACAAGCCGATCAACCTGGCGGGTTTGTCGACAGAATTAAACTCGCCTGAAGCGCAACTGCTGAAACAGGAACTCTGTGAGCAATCTGTGACGGTAGCCGATAATCAGAACGATCTGCTGCCGCTGAATCGGTTAGATACGTTAACCTTGGCTTCGGTCGCTATTGGTGCCGAGCCAGGCAATATTTTTCAGAAAACGTTGAATCAATACGCGCCTTTCAAAACGCTGGCCTACCCTGTCAAACCCGTTTCGGAGGCCGATCTAACGAACATACTGGCCCAAATTGGCGATGCGAACACGGTTGTAGTTAGTTTCCACCGGATGAGCGAATCCCCGCTACGGAAGTATGGCATCACCAGACCGTCGCTCGATCTGATTACCCGGCTGAAACAACGGGGGACAAAAGTGATCGTTACGGCCTTTGGATCACCCTACAGTTTGCTTCAGTTTGCCGGGGCCGATGCGCTGGTTTGCGCGTATCAGGAACTGGATGATATGCAACGGGTGGTGCCTCAAATATTGTTTGGCGGATTGGGGGCGCGGGGTATGTTACCCGTTTCGATAGGCGACATGAAAGTGGGTACAGGGCTGACCCTGAATCCTGAAGGACGACTTTCGTCCGGTTCGCCGGAGAGCGTGGGCATGAAATCGGCGGTGCTGAGTCAGATTGATGCCATTGCCCAGAGTGCTGTTAAAAACCATGTGGTACCCGGCTGTGAGATTCTTGTTGCCCGCAAAGGCAAGATCGTTTACAGCAAAAATTTTGGTGCATTAACGTACGCGCCCGGTGCCGAGAAGGTAACCGACGAAACTCTCTATGATCTGGCTTCGCTGACCAAAGTGCTCGCTACGTTGCAGTCGGTAATGGTTTTATATGACCGCAAACAAATTGACTTAACTCAGAAAGCGTCCGTTTATCTGCCTGAACTGCGAAATACGAACAAGCAGAATATTACGCTTCAGGATTTGCTCTGGCACCAATCCGGCATGGTGTCGTTTTACCCTACCACCTGGGATCGCACCCGATTGCCCGGCGGGGGGCTGAAAGCCGATTATTATTCGGCCATCCGTGATAGTCTGCATACGCTTCAGATTGCTCCTACACTCTGGGGCGTTCCAGCCCTGCGGGATTCGGTCTGGAAGTGGGTCGTTCAATCGCCCATGTCGCGCAAGACGGATGAGTCAGGCAAACCGGCTTTTGTGTATAGCGATTTGAATTTTCTGACGTTGCAGAAAGTTGTGGAACGCGTCAGCAAGGAGCCATTGGATAAGTTCGTTACTCAAAATGTGTACAAACCGCTGGGGCTGCATCAACTCGGCTTTACGCCGTTACAGCGGTTACCAAATCCAAAATGTGCGCCAACGGAACAGGATACGTACTACCGGAATCAACTGCTGGTCGGTACGGTTCATGACCAGATGGCGGCTGTTCAGGGAGGTCTTTCGGGCCATGCCGGTTTGTTCGGTAACGCCCGCGATATTGCCACACTTTTACAAATGAATCTCCAGAAGGGCACTTATGGCGAACAGCGCGTTCTAAACCCGATGACCGTTCCGTATTTCACCCAAACGCTGAGCAGCCGCAGCCATCGGTCGCTGGGCTGGGACAAACCGAATCCGGAAAGTACCAGTAGTGTTTATATGGCTCAGCAGGCATCGCCCCGTTCGTTCGGCCATACGGGTTTTACGGGTAATGTTGTTTGGGTTGACCCCGACCAGGAACTGATTTTCATCTTTCTCTCCAATCGTATTTACCCGACAGCCGGCAATAATTCGATCAATACGACAAAACTCCGCCGACGCATCCACGAGGTCATTTACAGTGCTGTTCAATGATTATTCGTCGGTTTAAACACTAATTTGCTGACCACCATTACGTTATCAATGCCGCTTCACACCAGAAGTGGCATTTTTATTGCTATGAGTTTCTACGCGGTATTATTTTTCGCACTTTAAGTAGAATTTATCGACTAAAGCGTTAAAGATCAAGAATATAGCTATTGTCCATAGTATGGATTGACGTCAATCCACCCATCAATAGGGCTATATTGACATCTGATTATCGCGTACAAATGCGTTAACTTTAAGCCTCTAACCGCTTTATCTATCTTATGAAGAGATATATTTTCTACTCTTGTTTACTTCTGTGGTTATGTCTTACCGGGCTAACGTCCCGCAGTTTCGGGCAAACCATAACAACTGGAAGTTTTGCCCCAACTACTGTGTGCCCCGGCGGGGTCATCTCAGTTCCCTATTCAATATCAGGAGCATTCGGGGCCTCAAATATCTTTTCAGCACAGCTCTCGGAGGTGACAGGAATATTTTCCGCTAATCCACCCGTAATTGGTACGGCTTCGAGAACAACAGCAGGCACCATTAGTGCCACCATCCCACCCTTAACCGCTCTTGGAACGGGGTATCGTATCCGCGTTGTGTCAAGCAATCCGGTCAGAACAGGCTCAAACAGCACATTGACCCTTTCAGTTTCACAGCCAGCCGCGCCGGGCGTGACACCTCCTGCCTCAGCTTACTGCGAAGGCGTAACGCCACCGGCATTATTGGCGACACCGGCTGCAGGTGGAACATTGAACTGGTATGGCCAAAATCCAACTGGCGGAACAGCAACGGGAACTGCCACCGTGCCCAGCACCACAGCAGCCGCTATTGGCAACAGACTTTATTACGTTAGCCAGACAATTGGCGGTTGTGAAAGCCCACGGGCCTCTATCTTGGTTACTGTAACCGATACGCCCATTGCGCCCAACACAAGCCCATTGATATACTGCATTAATCAGTCAGTGAATCCCTTAACGGCAACTCCATCAGCCGGTGGTACGCTAAACTGGTATGGGACAAATGCAATGGGTGGAATGGCCTCATCGATACCACCCACTCCCCCAACGACAGCCACGGGGGTTAAGACCTACTACGTTAGCCAGTCGCTGGGTAGTTGCGAGGGTCCGCGTGCCAGCCTTGCCGTTACGGTCAATAGCCTGCCAGCCGCGCCTGCCGTTCCTCCAGCTTCTACAACTTATTGCGAAGGACAAACAGCCGTGGCCTTATCGGCGACAGGTCAAAATCTTAGGTGGTATGGCCAAAATCCAACGGGTGGCACACCATCAGCCAATGCAACCGTGCCGTCTACAGCGGTCGCTGCCATTGGTACGACGCCCTATTATGTGTCGCAAACGGTAAATAACTGTGAAGGTCCGCGTGCGGCAATTTCTGTTGTTGTTCGGGCCAGGCCGGCCACACCAGTGCCAACCCCAGCCCCGGAGTATTGCCAAAACCAGGCTGCTGCTGCATTAGTGGCCACGCCCTCTGCAGGTGGAACATTAAACTGGTATGGCCCAAACTTAAACGGAGGAACAGCAACGGGAACAGCTACCGTCCCCCTTACCACTCAGTCTGGAACAGTTAATTATTACGTCAGCCAATCAGCTACCGGTTGCGAAAGCGCACGAATACCAATACCGGTTACTGTTAAACCAACGCCCATTGCACCGGGTGTTGCCACTCCGCTCATCGCTTGCCAAAACCGAACAGGCTATGCGCTGACAGCAACGCCCTCAACGGGTGGTACGCTAAATTGGTATGGCACCAGCGCAATGGGTGGAATGGCAACAGCGACACCGGCGGCTTTATCAACGACAGCCGTAGGCTCTACAATTTATTATGTGAGTCAATCCGTCAACGGGTGCGAAGGCCCTCGTGCAGGATTGACCGTTACCGTTAATGCCGTTCCGGCGATACCGACACTCCCTGCTTCTCCTACTTACTGCGAGGGAGCGGTAGCCGCCCCTCTTTCGGCAACGGGCGTGGGTCTACGCTGGTATGGCGCCAGCGCAACAGGTATTTCATTTTCTCCTAATGCCACGACTCCCAGCACAGCAGCCGCTGCCATTGGTACGACTCTGTACTACGTATCCCAGTTTGTGGCCGGTTGCGAAAGCGACCGGGGCGGCATACCTGTATTGGTGAAAGATACGCCAAACGCGCCGGGTGTTTCTGCGATTGACTTTTGTCAGGGAACGCCCGTTCCTGTGCTAAACGCTACCCCGGCTGCTAATGCAACTCTAAACTGGTATGGAGCGGCTACTGGCGGCAGTGCCTCACCAACAGCACCCTTACCGATAAATACCACCGTGGGTACTACTGTTTATTATGTGAGCCAGACATTAGTCGGGTGCGAAGGCCCTCGTACAGGTTTAAATGTCCGTGTGAAAGCTACGCCAGCCGCACCGGGTGTTAATCCAATCAGTTTTTGTAATAATAGCCCGGCGCAGCCGCTGACGGCTTCCGGCTCCAGTTTGAAGTGGTACGATGCGGGTGATAATCCATTGTCCGGGACGCCGACGCCTGACACAAGAAACGTAGGGAACCAGACCTTCAAAGTGTCACAAACATCGAACGAGAATTGCGAAGGTCCCAAAGCCAGTCTTTCGGTCATTATCAATGCATTACCAGTTCAGCCGACTGTAGCTCCGCTGATCTTTTGCCAGAGACAAGAGGACCAGCCTCCGCAAAATCTATCGCCTTTGAGTGCAGGCGGGCAAAATTTGAGATGGTTTACTGACGATAACCGGTCACTCCCCAATGCACCGACACCTACTATTGACAGAGCTGGCAAGCAGGTTTATCAAGTTAGCCAGACGGTGAATAATTGTGAGGGAGCAAAAGCCAGCCTTGAGGTCAGTGTGATTACCCCACCTGCCCCAGCCCTGCCCAAAGCCTTACTTACGTATTGTATCAACGATAAAGCTGCTCCGCTGGAAGCTATTGGGGAAACAGGCAGTCAGTTACGATGGATTGATCCGTATGGTAATATTACAGGGAGTGCCCCAACACCATCGACGCTCAATACGAACATTAAGCCAAATGGCGATGAGTTTTATGTCTATCAGATCGCTTCGTATGGCTGTTATAGTTCGCGGTCGACGATTCGGGTTGTTGTCAACACGACACCCACCCTGTCTCTACTGGCCCCAACAGGCAACGTCAATTTGGGTCAACGAGCTTCTGTGCAGCTAAAATTCACCGGTTCAGGTCCATATAGCTATAGCATTACGGGTGGTTATTCGGGCACAGCGCGTACCGATACAACCATATCCGTGCTACCACGCGGCAACACAACGTATCAGGTAGCTGCTGTTAACAATGGTTGCGGGATCGGTTTACCGGGAAATCCAGCAACAGCAATCATTACAGTACGTGTACCAACCGTCTCGACCAGTTCATTAACAGCTATGACCCTGTGTGCGGGTACATCCCTCGACGTGCCATTCACTACGACTGGCGACTTTAATCCTGGCAATACGTTCAGAATTGAGATGGTTAATGTAGCCGATACAACGAAGAAATTCGACATTCCGGCAACGGCAAATGCATCGCCCATTTCCGGGCCATTGCCACTAACCATTGCAAGTGGGCAGTATTACGTTCGGGTGAAAGCCGACAATCCGGAAGTGGGTATCATCGGCAGCAACAGCCCTACAGTGTTGACAGTGCGTTCTCTACCGTCGGCAACGCTGGCTGGAACACAGAACATTTATGAAGGCACACCGGCTAATTTGACGATTACGTTCGGTGGCGAAGGCCCGTGGAATATAGCCTATGCCGATAGTGCCCGAAGTTATACGGCTACGGCTCTCACCAGCCCGTTCGTTGTAGAAGCCCGGCCCGGCCGCACAACGACGTATCGGTTGACGAGTTTGACCAATAGCTGTGGAACCGGGCCAATTTCGGGCACCGCAACCATAACGGTATTGCCGTTGCTGGGTGTTGATGATAACTCGCTCGACCCGCTGGTAAAAGCATATCCTACACCGACCGAGACGACACTGATGGTTGAATTGAATATGCCCCTAACCCGCGACCCGGCAATCCTGTCGCTCATGGACTTACAGGGCCAGCCGATTTTACAGCAGACTACCCGAAACCGCCTGAACGAATTAAATCTGACGTCACAACCGAGCGGCATATATTTGCTACGTATACAGGTTGGCGACCGGCAAACCGTTCGGAAGGTTTTGAAACAATAAAAAATAAGGCAAACAAGCGGGGAGGAAAGGGCAGGAATCTTATTTTTGCCTCTTTCCTCCCCGCTTGTTTGCCTATCTGCCTTATGCCCGACGAATATTTTATGGAAATAGCGCTCATTCTGGCGGAAGAAGCGGCTGAGAATGGGGAAATTCCGGTGGGAGCAGTCATTGTTTGTCGCAATCGAATCATTGCCAAAGCCCGCAACCAGACGGAGCAACTAACCGACGTAACGGCTCATGCTGAAATCATGGCAATTACATCGGCTACGCAGTATCTGGGCAGTAAATACCTCACCGACTGCACCATGTACGTTACACTGGAACCCTGCGTAATGTGCGCTGGTGCGCTTTTCTGGGCACAAATTGGCCGGTTGGTTATTGGCGCGAACGACCCCAAACGTGGTTATAGCCGCATAGAACCGTCGGTTCTTCATCCGAAAACGCGGCTCGAAACTGGTATGCTGGCCGATGAAAGTCAGGCTCTGTTGTTGAAGTTTTTTACCCGCTTAAGAACATAATTTCCAATAGGGTTGTTAATCCAACCAAGTAATCTTCCATTCTAACTGATTCGTATAATGGCATTTGTATTAGACCCACTTCCTTACCCAAGCGATTCGCTCGAACCGAATATCGACAAGCAGACCATGGAAATTCACCATGGAAAACACCACAATGCTTACGTTACGAACTTAAATAACGCAATTGCCGGAACCGAAATGGAAAGCAAATCCATTGAAGACCTTCTGGCCAGTGTTAGCACGGCACCGATTGCTGTTCGTAATAATGGGGGAGGCCATTATAACCACACTCTTTTCTGGAACACAATTTCGGGCAGTGGCGGAGGTCAGCCGACGGGTACGTTGGCAGAGGCTATAACCCAAAAGTTTGGTTCATTTGATGCCTTTAAGGAAGAGTTTACCAAAGCTGCAACGACCCGTTTTGGCTCGGGATGGGCGTGGTTGATTGTAACGCCGAAAGGTGAACTGGCGATTACGTCATCTCCTAATCAGGATAATCCATTGATGGACAGTGCTGAAGTGAAAGGTTTCCCGGTCATTGGTCTCGATGTTTGGGAGCATGCTTATTACCTGAAATATCAGAATCGTCGGCCTGATTATATTGCTGCTTATTTTAACGTTGTTGACTGGAATGCTGCTGAAAAGCGGTATCAGTTAGGTAAGCAGGCATAAGAAATTCAGTAATGTACAGTGAATAATTGTTGCGAATAGACGCGTTGTTCATTGTACATTACTGATTATGCATTAACTTTACGGTCTCAAAAATGGTGGTTGTAGCTCAGTTGGTTAGAGCATTGGTTTGTGGTACCAAGGGTCGCGGGTTCGAGCCCCGTCTCCCACCCTTAATATGAAGCCCTGATTCTGTCAGGGCTTTTTTGTTTTATATATCAACCCAGGAAAGCGCTATTGCGGAGCAAGCTTACTGAACGTTATAGTTTCCCGTTACTACCTTACTCACTGAAACCGTCGTTTCGACACGTGCACTTGATATCTAAATTTTGTTTAGTGTTTTTTGTTAAAGATTAAACAAAAATAAACTTATATGCGTTAACAGGTTATCAAACACAGCGAACATGAGTACGTATTCAATCAGAGATTTAGAACAGCTTTCGGGTATTAAAGCACATACGTTGCGCATCTGGGAGCAACGCTACGCAATTCTTGCCCCTGAACGCACAGATACCAACATTCGCACGTATGGCGATGATGAACTCAGACTGGTCCTCAATATTTCCTTATTGAAAGATCATGGCCACAAAATATCCGAGATTGCGAAGCTATCTGTGGAAGAGCTTAATCAGGAAGTAATCAAAATTTCTGACAGGCAACTCAACTACCCGGATCAGATTCAGGCACTCACGATAGCCATGCTCGATTTGAGCGAAGAGCGTTTCGAAAATATCATTAACAAAAACATTCTTCAGTTCGGGTTCGAGAATACGATGATTCATATCATCTACCCATTTCTAACCCGTATCGGTACGCTCTGGATGACAGGGTCAGTTGGTCCGGCGCAGGAACATTTTATAACGAACCTGATTCGGCAGAAGGTCATTGTTGCCATTGATGCACAGGCAGGTAACAAGAGACCGGATGGTAAGAAATATATGCTGTTCTTGCCAGAAGGTGAATTTCATGAAATAAGCCTTCTGTTTGCCGATTATATTATCCGCGCCCGTTCAAACAAAGTAATTTATTTAGGCCAGAGTCTGCCTTTCAACGAATTGATGTTTGCGCATAAGCTGCACAAACCTGACTTCATTTTTACTGTGCTAACGGCAGTACCGTCTAATCATGAAGTTCAGCCGTTCGTTAATCGTTTAGCCACAGTATTCCCCGAGTCGGAAATACTGCTGACTGGTTATCAGGTAGTTGGACAGGATATAGACACTCCTGAAAACGTTACCATCATCAATCAAATCAATGAATTGATGCGCATAGCCAGTAGTTAGATAGTCAGTTTGATTAAAGACGTAGGTCGTGAGGTTAAACCACATTTTGCGGATTTCCAGCCAGAAAAGCCCGCAGGTTATCAGCCACTGATTGCATCAATCGCTGTCGTGCTTCGTAACTGGCCCAGGCAATATGGGGAGTGATCAGGCAATTTTTGGCCTTTATCAAGGGATTGTCAGAGGTTGGCGGTTCAACAGACAACACGTCTAAACCAGCCCCGGCAAGCCGATCACCAGTCAATGCATTGGCAACATCCTGCTCATTTAGTAAACTTCCCCGGCTGGTATTTAGCAAGTAGGCGGTTGGCTTCATACAGGAAAGCAATTCCTGATTGACCAGTCCAACGGTGTCCGGTGTGGCCGGGCAATGCAGCGACACTACGTCACTTTGCGCGAATAACGTTGGGCGATCCACGAACAGGATGTTTTCCTCTACTCGGTCCGGATTGCGCCGATTTACCAGAATGTGCATACCAAATGCCTGCCCAATGGCTGCTACTTTGTGGCCAATGTCGCCATAGCCAACCAGCCCAAGCGTTTTACCGCTCAATTCAACGAGCGGGCTTTTTGCATAACTAAAATCAGGTGACCGCGTCCATTCGCCCACCCGGACGCTTTCGGCATGGCGCCCGACGTGCAGGGTGAGTTCAAGTAGCAAAGCAAACGTTAGCTGAGCCACTGAGTCTGTGCTATAGCCTTTTACATTCGTAACCACAATGCCAAGTTCACGGGCAGCCGCCATGTCAACAATGTCGTAGCCGGTAGCCGTTACGCCAATGTACCGAAGTCGGGGTAATTGCGTCAGCGTTTCACGGGTAAGTTTCACTTTATTAACCAACACTATATCGGCGTCCCGTAGCCGGTCGGGCAGTTGGTCGGGCATTGTGCGATCATAGAGCGTTACGTTGCCAAGCGACTGAATGGGCAACCAGTCGAGGTCGCCGGGGTTGAGCGTGTAGGCATCGGGGTAAACAATGGTCATTGGGGATTAGGCTAAGGTTTGAGCAAACGAAAGTGCCCGCCGTTCGGCGTAAGTGTACGCATCACGAACGGTCTGAAAACCAACGTGTCCGCCGGTTCGGGGTGTTTCCAGAAAAATATGCTTATGGGCTTCGGCCAGCCAAACCGGCGAACATTCGGGCGACAATAGCGGATCGTTCTGAGCATTCAACAAGAGCGTTGGCACTGTAATACCGGGCATAAAATTTACGGCCGATGCCTGCGTATAGAAGTCATCGGCATCCCGATAGTTATTAACAGGAGCTGAAAAAAATTCATCAAAATCCTGCCATCGTCTCACCAGACGTAGTTTATTCATGTCTAAGCGGCCAGGGAACTGATTCGCTTTGTGACTTATCTTGACAAGTAATTTTTTCATAAACCGATTCCGGTAAAAGCGGTTCGATGGGTGGTCGAGCCGGAGGGCGCTGGCCCCCAAATCTGTCGGAGCCGAAATCGCCATAGCGCCTTTGATGCGTTCCGGAACCTGATTTCCATGAACGCCGAGGTATTTCAGCGTAATATTGCCGCCCATACTATAACCGATCAGCACGACTTCATCATACTGTTTTGTTCGTAGTGCGTGGGTAATAACTTCGCCAAAATCGCCAATTTCACCGTGGTTGTATAGCCGGAATGCCTGGTTCATTTCGCCACTACACGAGCGGCAGTTCCAGGCCAGTACGTCATAATTGTGTTGCGCAAACAGTTTGGCCGTTCCCTTAATGTAATGGCGGTTGCTGTCACCTTCCAACCCGTGCGTCAGAATAACCAACCGTTTCTGGCCGGATTCAATCCAGTCGAGGTCAACAAAATCATTATCGGCCAATAATAGGCGTTCACGTTCATACGTAACGCCCGTCACAGTACGAGTCAGGCTGGGAATAATTGTCTGTAAATGACCGTTGTATTGGTACGCTGGCGGGCCGGAATAAACGGAAGCAATGAGCGGCATATTAAGCAAATAACGAATACTTTTACGGCGTTGTTTCAGAACACACCTTTATGCAATTCGCCAAATACATTTCTGTTATCATTACCAGTACTATCAAGTTCGTTGGTGGCCCGCTGTCGGGGGCTGCGCTCGGTCTGTCGTGGGTCGAAACAGCCGTATGTACCATCATTGGCACGATGATTAGCGTCGTTATTATTGCGTTTGCCGGTGCGGCTCTACGAACACTGGTTCAGCGATACAGGAAAGGGGTTCCCAAATTATTTACGAAACGTACACGCATGGCCGTTCGGATCTGGAAACGCTCGGGTATGGCGGGTATTGCTTTCCTGACTCCGTTACTGCTGACCCCCATTGGCGGCACTGCTCTGGCCGTTTCGTTTCGGGTAAACAAAGG
>JANPJE010000185.1:0-3994 GCA_031425355.1 Spirosoma sp.
GCAATGAATAATGAATTATACGGGGCTAATCTGGTTAAACCACAAAGTAAGTCGAACAGGCTGTAATGCTTCGTTTCCCGGAAAAAACCGTTACTTTTGGCGCTGTTTGACCAGTACCACAGTTCATGACCATATTAGGAATTTCTGCTTTTTACCACGATTCGGCGGCAGCATTGATTGAGGACGGACGTATCGTTGCGGCAGCTCAGGAAGAGCGGTTTACCCGTAAAAAGCACGATCCGGGTTTCCCGGCTGAAGCCATCAAATACTGCCTTCAGTATAGCGGAACCGATATTAATAAGCTGGATGCCATTGTATTTTACGATAAACCACTGCTCAAATTTGAGCGGCTGCTGGAAACGTACTACGCTTTTGCGCCAAAGGGTGTACGCTCTTTTCTGATGTCGATTCCGGTCTGGCTGAAAGAGAAACTGTTTCTCAAACGGCTCATCCGGCAGGAGTTGGAAAAAATTGGTTATGACCCGGCCCGCAAAATAAAACTGCTCTTTCCCGAACACCACCTGTCGCACGGGGCAAGCGCGTTTTATCCGTCGCCGTACAAACGGGCCGCCATTCTGACCATCGACGGCGTGGGCGAATGGGCCACCGCTTCCATCGGACTGGGCGAAGGAAAGGACATCACCATTCTGAAAGAAATGCGGTTTCCGCACTCGCTGGGGCTATTATACTCCGCGTTTACGTATTTTCTGGGCTTCCGGGTTAACTCCGGTGAATATAAATTGATGGGTCTGGCACCCTACGGCGATCCAACGTCGCCGGACGTGGCTCGGTACATGACGACCATCAAAGAAAAACTGGCCGACCTCAAACCCGATGGGTCCGTCTGGCTCAATCAGGAATATTTTGATTATGCTACCGGCCTGAAAATGGTAAACGAAGGCAAATGGGCCGAACTGTTCGGGTTTCCAAAACGCCAGCCGGAAGATGAACTACTACCGCAACATTGTAATCTGGGACTTGCCATTCAGTATCTGACTGAAGAAGTAGTGCTGAATATGGCCCGCGAAGCTAAACGCCTGACCAATGCCGATGCTCTGGTGATGGCGGGGGGCGTGGCGCTTAATTGCGTATCGAACGGAAAACTTCAGGCCGACGGTCTTTTTAAAGACATATTTATCCAGCCAGCCGCTGGCGATGCGGGTGGCGCATTAGGGGCCGCTTTAGCAGCTTATCATATTTATTTCGGTCAGGAGCGCGACGTAACAACCGAGCGCGACGCCATGCGGGGTTCGTATCTGGGGCCAACCTTCTCGGATCTCGATGTCGAATTGATGGCGAAGAAATACAAGGCCGTTGCCACGCATTACACCGATTTCACCGAGCTTAGCCGTGATTCAGCGAAATTGCTCGCCGACGGAAACGTGCTGGGCTGGGTGCAGGGACAAATGGAATTTGGGCCACGGGCGTTGGGCGGACGTAGCATTCTGGGCGACCCGCGCAATGCCGAGATGCAGAAAAAGCTGAACCTGAAAATCAAATACCGCGAGTCGTTCCGGCCTTTCGCGCCTTCCGTTCTGGCCGAAGACTGCGCCGAATATTTCGATTATGATGGCATTTCGCCGTATATGCTACTGGTGCATCCGGTAGCAGAAAAACGCCGGACACCCGTTCCTGCCGACTACGCCAGTTTCCCTCTGCGCGAGAAATTGTACTACCAACGATCTGATCTGCCGTCAATTACGCACATCGATTACTCGGCGCGGATTCAGACGGTCCATAAAGATACCAACCCCCGCTATTACCAGTTGATTGAGTCGTTCAAGCAGCTCACGGGCTTCGGCGTTATTGTAAACACCAGTTTCAACGTGCGGGGCGAACCCATCGTTTGCACGCCCGACGATGCGTATCGCTGCTTTATGCGTACCGAAATGGATTATTTAGCCGTTGGTAACTTCCTGTTCGACAAGCGGAAGCAGCCCGAATGGCAGGAAAAAGATAACTGGAAAGAAGAATTTGTTTTAGATTAATGACGAACGACCTGTCTTAATGCAATCGAAACTCGTTTCCAGTGCCGTTCGTCTGCTGCTGCTGGGATTTTTAGCGTTCATTCTGTTTTATGGCGACCATGTTAAGGTCAGCTTCGATTTTCCGCACAAAGGATTATTCGACAACATATACGTTCGGTTAGCCAAATGTGCCCTGTTTTTGCTGCTCATCATCGAACTACTGAGGCTGTACTATTATGGTATCGTTAAAAATCCGAATCCGCCTAAGTTAATCGGTAACATCGCTACACTGCTTGTGCCGCTGGTTGTGCTGCTGATTTTTATCGAAATGGGCTTCATGTTCGTGTCGCAAAGCCAGGAAGGCGGGCTTACGTTAGCTTCTAAAATCTGGTTTGAACGCTACTGGCCCCCCATGACGGGCGACTATCGCGACACACAAAAAACCGATACGCTGGGCAAAAAAAACGTCCTGATTGTGGGCGATTCATTCACGGCGGGACACGGCCTGAAGTCGGCTGATGAGCGATACGGCAACATTCTGAGTGAAAAGTTAGGGACGAAAGATTACGTGACCTACAACCTCGGCATCTCCGGTTCCGACACCCGCGACGAGTACGCCCGGCTACTGAAATTCGGCAAAACGCCCGACGTACTGGTACTGCAATATTTTCCGAACGACATCGAGAAAGTGGCTCGCGATCATGGGCTGATTCCGTCGGGATTTGCGCCATACTCCGATCTTCCCCGCGCCGTGCAGTCGTTATTTATCAAGTCATACTTGCTCAACTACTTGTACTGGCAGTTTCCGCACGGTAATTTTGCCCCGTTCGATCTGTATGCCCGCACGGCTTACGGAACACCAGCCATTATCAATGAGCACCTAAGCGACCTCAACCAGTTTGTCACGTACGCAAAGGAACACAATGCCCGGCTCTATGTGGTTATGTTTCCGTTTTCGCACAACATTGAGAAAACGGCAGAGTACGTTAAGCCGGTCGTGAATTTTTTCCAGACGAATAAAGTGCCTATGCTGGACGTTGGCAAACTGATGCTCGACCTCGATCCCAAAGACCGGGTTGTGGGACGTAACGATGGTCATGCCAGCGCGGTGGTGAATCAGCGGGTAGGCGAAGGATTATTCAAACTCATGCAGTCAAATCGGGGTGTTGTTCAAACGGACTCTGTTAGTAAGTAAACTTAAATCAGACTATGGAATTCTTACAGGACATTTTTCAATTTCTGAAGCAGCGCAAAAAATGGTGGCTGGCTCCAATGATTATTTTGTTGTTACTCATTGGTGTTCTGATTGTTATCGGTGGCGGCTCGGCGGTTGCTCCGTTTATTTATACCCTGTTTTAGCGCATGGATATTACCGAAAAAGTGAAAGCCCAGTTGGTTATTGTAACCGGGCTGGTGGTTTTGTATTTTATTTTTAAATCGCCCTGGTGGCTTTATGCGGCTGCCGCGGTGGGCATACTGAGTCTGGCGGTTCCGGTCGCGGGCGACCTTATCGTGAAAGCCTGGTACAAGCTGGCGGAAATATTGGGTGCCATCAACGGAAAAATTATTCTGTCGGTGCTGTTTTTCGTCTTTCTATTCCCTATTGCTATGCTGTATCGGATGTCGGCCAAGAATCCGCTGTCCATCAAGCGGACGGACGATAAATCATTCTACACTGAGCGAAACCATCTGTACACGAAAGAAGATCTGGAGCAGATGTGGTAAGGCCATAGCAAAACGTATTCATTTCGGGTGTTCCGCTTGTCGGGACACCCGATTTTTGTTTAATTTTGTGTCAGCTTATCCAGAAAGACGGAGGGAAGGACCCGATGATGTCTTGGCAACCAACCTACTCAGGGGAATGGTGCCAATTTCCGCCCGGCCACGTGTCGGGATAGATAAGTAGCCTTCCGCTATCTTAGCTTTCTGGTACAAGTCTTTTTAGTTTTTTGGACTTTTTTAAGTATGCCGGTTGTTGGTATTGCTAACAATCACGCGCTGCCTTACTGCCTTTGAAAACGATATAC
>JANPJE010000186.1:0-12648 GCA_031425355.1 Spirosoma sp.
GCCAAACATTCCGAACATATGGATGGTTGTAGGAATGAATACAGAAATGGTTTACTCAACTCAAAAAGTTATGAAAAATTTACTTAAAGCAACCCTGCTTATAGCGGGTGTCTGCGGTTCGGGCATTGCGTTTGGCCAACAAAATTCGTATGATGATCGGAATGAGCGGTACGACCGTGATGATCGGTCTTCGCGTCGGGATGAGCGCAGAGACGAACGCCGGATGGAAGATCGCTTCGAGGAACGTCGGGAAATCAACCGCCGAAATGACGAGGAGCCTCGATACGACAATCGGTACGAGGACCGGCGCGGAAGCAACCGCCAGTATGATGAAGGAGATTTGAGTAAAGCGTATGACGAAGGGTATGAAGATGGCCAGCGTGGTCAGGAAGTCACTGAACGTCAGGAGCGTAGACAAAATTATAAGCATTTCACGTTTGGCGTATATGCCGGTGCCAACTCGACCCGTTTCGAGGGAGAGAGCGTCGACAACCAAAACTTAACCGGCCGTTTAGGCTATCAGGTAGGTTTCCTTGTGCGGGCCGGTGGCCGGATTTACGGTCAGATTGGCGCAGAATATTTGACGTCGAGTTCGCAGTTTTTCAAGCCCGGCGATGGTCAGGTGGGCGGTGTCAGTGATGTAATCGGCAACATTGACCAGCGTTACCTGCATATTCCGGCTTATATCGGGGTTAAACTGGCGCAGTCAGAACGGGGCGTGTCGGGTGTACGGTTGTCATTAGGAGCCGAATACGCTACGCCACTAAGCACCGACAAAAATGATTTCAATTTAGGAAATGCCGATTTTCAGGCCGCTACGATCAATGGTCTGGCCGGGCTGGGCTTCGATGCGGGTCCGATCATGCTTGACTTCGTTTATCACTACGGATTTGCCGATGTGCTGAGCAGTGGCAACAGCAAACGTCGGGTTCTGGGCGTAAATCTTGGGTTTAAATTTTAAAAAAGTCGTAAGTTGTAAGGGTGTACGGTATAAGTGGCTGGCGCGAAGGCAAAACGTACGTGCCAGCCACTTATACCGTACACCCTTATAATTTTACATCATTTATGAATACCCTCTTCCCTATTTTCGTCAAGGCCGAAAACCTGCACCTGCTCATTGTGGGCGGGGGTTATGTGGGTTTGGAAAAACTCACCGCTGTACTCGCCAACTCACCCGATGCGCGCGTTACGCTCGTAGCTCCTGAAATCCGGGACGAAATCCGGGAAATGGCCCGGCAGTATCCCAAACTACAGTTGGTTCAGGAATTTTACCACGACATTCACCTGTCCGACAAGGATTTAGTGATTGTGGGTACCAACGACAAAGCCATAAACCGGCAGGTTCGTGACGATTGTAAACGCCAGCGAATACTCGTCAACGTAGCTGACACCCCCGATTTATGCGATTTTTACCTGAGTTCGGTGGTGAAGAAAGGTGATCTGAAAATTGCCATCTCGACGAATGGAAAATCCCCTACGTTTGCCAAGCGTTTCCGCGAAGTGCTGGAAGAAATCCTGCCGGAAAGCTTGCAGGAAACACTCGATAATCTGACGGCCATCCGTAACCAGCTCAAAGGTGATTTCGTGCAGAAAATGGAGAAACTAAACGAGATTACCAAGGTGTTGCGGTAAGACAAGTTCGGCCATAACATGAACATCCTCGCCATATCGGGTAGCCTGCGGGCCAATTCAACCAATACGTCCCTCCTACGTGCTGCCGCCGATCTTACCCCGCCCGGTGTGACTGTTACGCTATACGACGGATTAGACCAACTGCCGCATTTCAGCCCCGAGCGCGATAAGGAAAATACTTCAGAGCCGGTCAAAACGCTACGTTCGCTGCTTCAGGAATCCGACTCCGTCCTTTTCTGCACACCCGAATACATTCACGGGATACCGGGCACATTGAAAAACATGCTCGACTGGCTGGCCTCATCGGGCGAATTTGTTGATAAACCCGTTGGTGTTATCAGTGCCAGTCCATCGGATTCGGGCGGGTCACGTGCGCACGCATCCCTAACGTACACGCTTACCGTTTTGACCGCAACCGTACTCGAAAGGGCGTCGCTGATTGTGCCGTTTATCCGTAAGCGATTAGATGCCGATGGCCGGGTGACAGACCCGGTTTTAACTCAGGAGTTGCGGACGGTAGTGGCTGCGTTGGTTCAGGCTGCGCAGAAATAAGTTGGGTAGTTTAAATTAAATCCCTAACTCCACCATCGGGTCCCAGAATAGCGTTTTGAACTGCATGACCCGATCGTCCTTTACCTGAACACCCTCATCTTCAAGCAGTTGCTGCATGATGGTTGGACCACCGAAGAAATTTTTGCCCGATAATACCCCCACGCTGTTGACCACCCGATGAGCGGGTACGTCGGGGCGGTTGTGACAGCCGTTCATGGCCCAGCCCACCATTCGCGCACCCGCCCGCAAACTCAGGTAGCGGGCAATGGTGCCATAAGTCGTTACGCGGCCTTTGGGTACCAGACGTACCACTTCATACACCTCCTCGAAATAGTCGCGCTGCTCCATACTAATCAGTCAAACACAACTCTTTACTCAACAGGCTTTTCCTCAATGGCCGTTGTCAGTCGGCCATACCATTCTTCGCCGTAGGCACGGATGAGGGCTTCGCGGACGAATTTATAGATCGGTACGTTCAGTTGTTCGCCGAAGCCGCAGGCAGGGCTGCAAATGGGCCAGCGGTCGTAGTTGAGGGCGTGAAACGATTCGTATTTGGTCACGCGAATGGGATACAGATGACACGAAATGGGTTTCTTCCAGTCAACTTTACCATCGTTATACGCTTCTTCAATACCGCATTTCAGGATACCCCGATTGTCCCAGGTGGCATACACGCACTCGCGTCCGCCAACGGTGCTGGTCACAAAACCACCGAAACCATCGGATTCGTAACCGCCTTTTTGCTCGATGACCCGAATGCCTTCGGGCGAAAGATAGGGTTTTACATCGGCGTAAATACGGTCGAGAATGGCTGGTTCATCGCCTTCGAGGGGCGCGCCCATATCGCCCTCCACGCAACAGGCTCCTTTGCATTTATCCAGGTTACAGACGAAGAACTTTTCGGCAACATCGTCGCTGATGCAGGTATTATCAATCAGAATCATACAGTAAAGATACTCGGTCGTCAGCGAATTTTGATGCAGAATGGTCGTTAATGCAAGAAGCCGCTCCAGACAGGAACGGCTTCTTGCGTAAAGAATTATGGTACGTTACTATGGCTTCACGATCTTGATTTTCTGGCCCATTTTAACCCCCGTATCGGTCAGGTTATTCCATTGCTGAATTTGCTCGATGGTCACGCCATAGATCTGCGAAATGCGGAACATGGTTTCACCTTTGGCAACGGTATGATACGTTGCTGCCGATGGCGACACCGAGGCTGGCGTCGATTTGGTTGTGACGGATGGCTGCACAAGCCGACCGCCGGGCGTCAGTTTCACCGCCAGTTTCTGACCCACTTCGAGTTTGTCGCCTTCGGTTAGATTATTGAGCGACAGCAGTTCATCGACGGTCAGGCCGTAGAGCTTCGAGATGCTGTAATACGTCTGTCCCGGCTCAACGCTATGCGATGTTGCCGACCGATTAACTACAGCGGGCGCGGTTGCCGGGCGGGTTGACGTCGTCACCGTCGATGGCGTCTCGCTCGGTTCTGACGGCGTCATAACGGGCGTTGTTGGGCGGGTTTCGGTTCGGGTAACGGTTGGCGGGGCGGGGCGAGGGGGAGCTTTGGTTGGCGGAACCGATGCGGCCACCGTTATCGACCCATCGGCCTGCTGTTCGCTCGGTCCCTGGTATTTTCCCGTTTCGGGTCGCCCCATATCTACTTCCGAAACCGGCGTTGATTTGGGGCGTGTGCTGCCTGCATACGTATCTGTTGTTCTGGGTTTTGGTGCAGTCACTGTAGGGCTGCTGGTCCGTTCGAGGGTGGTAGCGACCGGTACAGATTTGGTTGGCGCCGGGCCATCGGGCGTTCTCACAATAACGACCCGCTGCGATCCATCCCCACTCTCCGACTGGGTTGTTGTCGTCGGCACGGGCCGGGCTGCGGGTGTTGTCGGATATGTAGACGGCTGAATAGACGGACGTTGCGGCTCCGACCGCTGGGGTGTTGCCGGTTCCGACGTACCGTCGTTTGGCGTGATACCACCACCAACTAATTTCGGCTGATACAGTTTTCGCTCCGATGAATTGCGGGGGATGTCGCTGCTGCCGGTAACCGGACGGGCGGGACCACCCGTATTCGTTGCCACATCGGACCGGGTTGGGGGCGTCGGCGTCTGGTCATACGTTGGTGGCGTTGGCGCGTTGATAATCTCAACAGGCTTATTGCTGGGTCGGCGTTCGCGGAGCCACATAACCCGACCGGTCGCGAGTTTTTGTACACGGTCAAGTCGGTTGTTGCTCATGAGTTTCTTAAGCCGGATGCCGTATCGCTGCGAAATACTACGAGCCGTTTCATCTTCGCGAACGGTGTGGAACGGCACTAAGGCTTTTTTGCGCTTTTTGGCTAAATAATAGATGTCGTTGGCAAGGATAGGGTCGCGGTCGCTCATGTCGTTATAGCGCAAAAAACTCGACAGGCTAATCTTTGCTTTCCGCGCCAGCGATCCGGCGTTGTCGCCCGCCTGGGCCTGAATTCCCGGCAGGCCGTTCACCTCGTACAGAACCGGGTCGTTCTTGCTGCTCATCCCCGTTGTGACCCGGCGGAGTACCGGAAAACCAACGTCAGTCTGTGCATAATCAGGCGTTTTCTTCGCGCTGACACTGCCAATTTTCTGCCGTACGTCGTTTATCTGGTCGCTTGCTACCGGAATAGCCATCACGTAGGTTTTGTCGGTTGGTACACTTTCACCCAGCACCCAACGGTTATATTTGCGTAATTCAAACTCATCGACGTCCAACTCATCGGCAATGGATTTCATGGATTTTCCACCCCCATTCGCGTACTCGATCAGAGCGAAACGATTGCTCGTCTGGTGAAATTTCAGCGCGCTTTCAATGGCTACTTTATGCGCAAAAAACCGGAGTATGTACCGGTCAGTCCGGCCATCGAGGGCTACTTCGCGGGCATACGACCAGTCGGGCGGAATCAGTTTGGAAATACCCCCCGCACCAAGGTAATACGAATACAGCGAAGCCACCCAGTTGTTGAACTGTACGTTGTTCTTTTTCAGATACTTGGCCGCTCCACGCGTCGAACCCGTAATGCTTTTACGCTCGTCAATGTCGCCGTCAACCCGCATCCCGTTATCCGTGGCGGTTTCACGCTTGAATTGCCAGTAGCCCACCGCTGTCGAGGACGATACGGCATCAGGTGTGAGCGAACTTTCCTGAACGGCGAGGTATTTAAAATCGGTTGGTACGTCTTCGTCGATCAGGATGGCCTCGATCATGGGGAAGTACAGCACGACGCGGTCAAGTTTAGCCATCCAGTACTGGCGGTTGGCGAGCAGCGCGTTGACATCCTGCTGCACAATCCGCCGGGCGTCGGGGTCTAAACGAACCGAAATATCGGCAAACGTGACCTGCTCGGGCACCACCGGAACGGACGTTTGAGCCAGTACGCTAAAGCTTACTACACTAAAGAAAAAGGTCAGGGAACGAGTTAGTTTATTCATACAGTGTAATTCGTAAATCATCAATCACAGTTATCGTTTTCGTACCATCATTATCCCGTCTCGCACGGGCAGCAACACATTCTCCACACGCGGGTCGTCATGAATTTTCCGGTTAAAACTCAGCACGGCGACCGTATCCAGGTCTGCTGGTTTCACTGACTCAACAACCTTGCCACTCCATAAAACATTGTCGGCCAGCACGAAACCACCCGGCCTCAGCTTATCAAATATCAAGTCAAAATAAACGGACATGTTCCGTTTGTCGGCGTCGATAAACACCAGGTCAAACGTTTCGCTGAGCGTTGGCAGTATGTCGGTGGCCATCCCAAGCCGAAAGTCAATTTTGCCGTTCAGGGGCGACTGCTGCCAGTATGACCGGGCAAAATCTTCAAGTTCCTCATTATAATCAATGGTGATAAGCTGGCCGTCGTCTGTCAATCCTTCGGCTAAGCAGAGGGCCGAATAGCCGGTATACGTACCGATTTCGAGAATCCGCCGTGGGCGGATCATCCGCGAAATCATGGCAAGCAGACGACCCTGAACATGCCCCGACAGCATTCGGGGGGCCATAATCTGCGCGTGGGTATTCCGATTGAGCCGACGTAGTAACTCACTTTCAGGTGAGGTGTGAGCATCGGCGTATGCGGTTATTGTGGGGGGCAAAAAATCCATTCGGCAATTCACCAGCCGCAAAAGCGGCCGGTTCGGGCTGGTTTCAGTAAAAGTAACGGATAGATGGAATAAATCGGTAAATATTGTGTCTAAATCCGGTTTTTCGAGTCAATTAGGATAGTAACGGGTCCATCGTTGAGTAGAGAAACCTTCATATCGGCACCAAATTCGCCGGTCTGAATGGGTTTGCCTAACTCAGCGGCTAACTGAGCAATCATGGCTTCATATAACGGTATAGCTACCTCGGGTCGGGCGGCTTCGATAAAGCTGGGCCGGTTGCCTTTTTTGGTGCTGGCGTGCAGTGTAAACTGGCTGATGAGCAGAATATCTCCGCCAACGGCGGCTAAATCGAGGTTCATTTTTCCGTCGGCATCGCTGAAAATCCGCATCCCGACAATCTTCCGGCTCAACCAGTCAACATCTTCACGGGTGTCGGTGCGGGTGATGCCGAGCAGTACTAGAAAACCCGTCTCGATATGACCGTTTATCTGATTATCAATACTTACAGAAGCCCGGGAAACGCGCTGAATGACGGCGATCATGAAATTATGTTTATGACTATTTCAGAAAAATACGTCTCTATTGCCTATGGCTCATTACCGGCACGTTATAGAACCTACAGTACCATTCTTTCAAAAAGGTTACGTTGCCGGTCATCTTATTGACTATTGTTACGGCATGCGGTCGTTATTATTCCCGATGAGCGCGAATTGTGGCTACTTATTTGCTGGTAACGTTATCAAATAGCATAAAAAAGTCGGAAACCCGATTAAACCCTTTTTCAATAAATGAGTCAATACGCTTACTCAATTACGTTATTAACTTCGACGCCGTTACGGTTTCAGCGATTATGCAGAAAACATTTCTTTTTCTTTTGATTATTATTGGTGCCTTAATCGCGTTTGTTGGCTATTGTGCTCTTTTGATTAACTGGATACAGGATTATTCGGGCGGGGTGTATAGTCAAAATCGGCTGGAAGCCGTTCTCGAATCGGGAGCGCTGCTGCTCTACACGTATTTCGGCGTTAAATTTTTCAATCGGCACGTAGGATCGCTGCGGTAAATTTCAAATAGTGTACGACAACTCCCGCCTGCGTTCAGGTGGGAGTTGTTCTGATTAGCAGCCATCAGAATGGCAATAGTATATGTGGTGGAAAAGAAAAAAGTTAGTCAGTAAACAAACCCTCAAAGAGGCAAATCTGGACCCGATCCCGTTCATAAAAGAACGTATTCGCAGCGACTTTGCCCGAACGATTCTGGAACCGTTGCCCATTACCCAAACGGATCTGGGCAACCAGATCGAGTTCCAGGCCGACGCCATTGTTTTGAGCCTACTGCAGTGGCAAACGGTAAAATCTCAGTTAACTCTACTCTCCGAAACCGGTTCTGACGCCCAGCGCGACACCATTTCGCTACTCATTGATTCGATTGAGAATGAGTAGCGTACACGCGTTCATGCTTAATTATCACTACGTATGTGTTGATAATGAGTGGAGATCAGGCAGGTCATCGCGCGACGCTACCTGAGGTTGAGGTATTTCTGACACATCCTCTTCAGAAAGAATACAATAAAGATTTTCGTAAACGGACCGTTTATATCGGGCTATTAATACGTTAAATTCTGTAGTTGTCAATGAACTATCATAATCTACCTCATCGGTAGAATTGGGATTATAATCCATACTGTGAGGGAGTTTTTATATAGGTTAGTAATAGCACGCTCACAACTTAACATCAACTTCTACCCCTATTGAGTAGATAGTAACCGAAATTGCAGACTCCCCGGCTTCAGCAAATCCACTTCCCCTGCCTTTCGACGAATAATTAGGCGAAAGGCAGGGGAAAATGTTAAGCAAACCCACCCATTCCGTCAACATTAGACCCCATCTTCAGCGTCAGCGCAGCTACGGTACCCAGACGTTTCAAGTTGGGCTGGTGGTAAACCCGTTTATTTTTTTTGGCCTTTTTATTGGGCTTACTATCGTTCATGAATCAATTGGATTTAAAAATACCGGCACTTATTCAGTCACGCAGTTTCGTTTAGTCTGCGCACCCTTGCGGGGAATAACCCCTATTTGACAATACGTTTTTTGATGTAGTGATCCCCCAGACGAACACGTACTATATAGGAGCCGCGCGGGAGACCCTGTGTATTAAGCGTTTGTACGTAGTTCAAGTCTGATTTATTCCCAGTTGAAACCGCCCAGCGTTTCCCCGTAAGATCAAGTATATCAATCTGTACAGGTCCGATACGTGTTGAACGGAGACGAATATCTACCTGATTAATGACAGGGTTAGGCGATACATCCATAACCGATGACTCTTCCACCGACACGACCGATATGATTTTGGAATAATTTACTGCACCCGACAAATCAACTTGTTTCAGCCGGTAGTAAAGCGTGCTTTCGGAGATGGCATTGTCAATATACTGATAAACGTTCCGGTTTACCTGAGCAGTGGCGGGCGTATTAATGGGCGAGCTAATCGTCTTAAAATCAATGGCGTTGGCCGAGCGTTGGACCTCAAAATGGTCGTGATTGACTTCGAGTGATGTTTGCCACGCTACCAGAATACCTTCCGCCACGGGTTGAGCACGAAAATAGGTGTAAGTAACCGGCAGGGCGCAAGCCATTACGGATACGCTGTACGATTGCACATCCGTAAGCCCGTTACTGTCGGTGACCCTTACTGTTACGTTATAGTTACCTGGAGCACTATACGTACGGGTTGGGTTTTGGCCGGTTGTCTCAAACGTACCGTTGCCGTTCAGATCCCATGCGTAGCTATAAGTTGGCGTACCACCCGAAGCGACTCCACTAAAGGCCACGGTTTGGGCGGACTGACCCGTTTGGCACGATGCGGTGGAAGTGAAGTTAGCAATCAGGGGTGCTTCTACCACCAATGGAACCTGCGTACTGTAACATTTAGGCGTAAAATTATTGCAGGCAGCAATGTTAGCCGGTGTACAGAAGGTATTTAAATCGTTTCGCTGGTTCCCCCACGCGAGTAAAATGGACCTTATAGTTACCGTTTGGCCACAGGTGTATGCTATGGGGTAGCACAACGTAAAGGGTCCCTGATTATAGGTTTGAGCGTAGCAATCACTTCGGGTGTAGGTCGTTGATCCTACCGTATAATCGAACGCGAAATAAAGGCCATACCGGGCCTGGGCTGTTACCGAAAACTCAACGCACAATTGAGCCGCCACCGTACTGCCCGGCGTACAGGTGTTGGTTAACGGATTACCGGCAGGATCGGCTAAATAGACTTTTTGTACTTTGATGTCTTGGGATACGCATCTATCGCACGAGGTCAGGGGGGGTGTTTGCCCGAAGGTGGTCGTCGCGGTGATGAGTACGAGTAACAAAGAGACAGAGTAAATCCATCGCGGCAAACTACCTTTTCGAAATAAGGCTATGATTGACAGCAGCTTAGTGAATGAATGAGCAAATTCGGCTGGATAATAGGCTGGCGTAAAAGGTTTCTTCATCGGAGTGATTTACTCAAAGAGGTTAAAAAGTTTGTGGTTGATTTTTCAGATTACCCGGCCGTGTGGATCATCCGGACGAACATAACTGACGTTAGCAAAGCGAGTTGCTGACCAGCGGGTTAATGATTGAAAACTGCATAGGTCGACCGCAACCCAGCCATTTGGTGAGCTATTTTTCATTGGTAAAAAAAGGAGAGTAATTAGTGAACGTCTTCAGCGACATTTAATGCCACAAATGGCTGGCGTCCAGAACATGAAGCACAGGAACAGTTAAGCGTATTTGATGAGGTAAAATTACGCTACTGAGTAGTATGAAGATTTTCTGTTTAATGAATCTTTACACTAATGATGATATAAATACCCTTAAGTTCATGCGTTGACTATACCAATTGATATAATCAACGCACCATTTACATGTATTCGGCAAACGTAATGATTCGCTAAATCAGATTTGTAAAACATATGGTATAGTGTTTGTAAAACACTATATACTCAAAACCACCACCGAGCAGGCAAAAGTCAGTACGTATCAGGTGTTCTTTGGCATTACATTACGTACCGGATTGATGGCGTACCCGATACCGACGTGTTGACTTAGTCGGCGCTTTGGTCCAAATGTTCGAAGAGCGACAACAGCCCCTCCAGCCGGGGACGGTAAGACACCCCGATGGGAATTTTCGTTTTACCTAACCAGATGTTATGCCGGTCGTAACTGGTAATCTTGTTGATATTGATGATATATGATTTATGAACCCGCATAAACATTCGGGGCGGGAGCAGTTTGGTCAGGGTCACAAGTCGGGCATTGACCAAGTTCATCTGATCGCCGATGAACACCTTTGCATAGATACCGAAGGCCTCTACGTAAACACAGAGTCACAGAGAGCACACAGGTTTTTCTTTGTGCTCTCTGTGACTCTGTTTAATGACTTTTCCAGTGTTCACCTCACCGGCATTCCCGACCCTCGCAGGTATTTATCCAGGAACTCCCGCACAGCTTTATAAGCCGTAATCTCGTTTTCCTTTTTCACAAACCCGTGACCTTCGTTCGGGAACGTAATGTATTCGACTGGAACGCCGTTTTTCTTCACATTAGCGACAATCTCGTCCGATTCAATTTTCAGCACACGCGGATCATTGGCTCCCTGAATAACCAGAAGTGGCTTTTTGATTCGTTGGGTGTGAAACAACGGCGATTTGTTGTAAAGCGCGACGGAATCTGTTTTGGGATGGCCAATTTCTTTAAACATGGCCTCGCGCTGCGGTCCCCACCATTCGGGCATACTATTCAGCGTTCGGAGCCAGTTAGCAACTCCAAAAATATCCACACCGACGGCAAACTCTTCGGGGGTGAAGGCCAAGCCCGCAAGCGTCATGTAACCCCCATACGACCCGCCCATAATACCGATTTTGGCTGGGTCAACATAACCCGTTGCGGCCAGAAACTTCTTCGATTCAACGCAATCTTTCAGATCGGCATCACCATGTTTGAGGTCGTCGGCAGCATAAAATGTTTTGCCATAGCCCGAACTGCCCCGGTTGTTTACGGCCAGCACCACATAACCGCTATTGACCAAATACTGCACCAACGGTGAATAGGTCAGCCGGGTTTGGCCGCCGGGACCGCCATGAATGGACAGAATAGCCGGGAGCTTTTCGCCGGGTGCTACGTCTTTAGGCTTGTAAAGCAGGGCCGGAACCTCCATGCCATCGAATGATTTATAGCGAATTACTTCACCCTGCACCAGATCGTCGGCATTGATTTCGGGATTCAACCCCTTCACCAACGGCGTCGCTTTACCCGTTTTGAAATCATAGCTGTACAGTGTCGCAGGTGAATTGGAACTGTTGACAAAAAACGTCATTCGTTCTTCGCTATCGGCAATGTTTACCCCCGTTACGTCGCCACCGGGCAGGGCGGGCAATTTAACGGCCTGACTGGTGCGGGTGTCGATTATTTTCAGTTCGGTGCGGGCGTCGTTATTGACCGACAAAACGCGGTAACGGCCCCGGTGCGACGGATAATCACCTGAAATATCCCAGTTCGCTTTGTCGAGTACGGTGCTTTGTCCCGTTGCCAGATCATAGGCTTTTACGTACATAAACTCATTGCCCTCGTTGGTCGAAATCAGCAGTTTTTTACCATCGGGAGTGAAACTTTCCGGCCCGTTATTCACCTCACCGTCGTGTTTCGTGAGCAGCTTGGTTTCTTTAGTTTTTGCATCGTACACGTACACGTCGCTATTGCTGGTGGTAATGGTTTTTGACAGGGATACGTAACGTTTATCGGGGGAGACATCACCGGGAAAGAAGCCGCCCGGATTTTCAAAAAGGAGAGTCGGTTTCAGCGTCGTTAAATCGACTTCATACACATCGAAAGCCGCTCGGTTGCGTTGGTTCGACTGGTAGAAAAAACTTTTTCGATCATAACTTAATCCACTATACTGAAACTTCGCTTTTTCGGCGGGTGTCAGGTCTTTTACAGTGCCATCTTTTTCACGCAGATAAATGTGATTCAGCTCATTACCACCCTGATCGCTGCTGTACAAAACCCGACCATCGGGCAGGTAGCCGAGGGCATAGATGGCATTGGTTTTCGAGTTTGTTAACTGTTTGGGCTGGCCTGTTCCGTCGAACGGAACTTCGTACAGATTGAACACACCATCCTGATTGCTGCTGAACAGCACCGTTTTCTCGTCGGGCGAAATATCGGACCCGCCGAAGCGAATGGTTTTCATGAATTGCTCGATGGTGTATTTGCGGGCAGCAAATCGTTTCGGGACAGGGCCGGCCAGACCTACGCCAATACTCACGGCAAAGGCCAGAATTAATACTGTTCGC
>JANPJE010000187.1:0-3284 GCA_031425355.1 Spirosoma sp.
CCGAAACCGATTCAATAACATCAGGGTAAATTGTCCCCTGACCCAGCCACGATACGTCCTCAATCAAATGCGCTTCGTGATCGAAGACTTCGATAAACGTTCTGCCGATGGCTTTGCGCTTGGCTTCGGGGTCTGTCAGGCCAACGAGAGCGGTGTAGAATTTCTCTTTAGCATCAACGCCTTTTACGTTGAGACCCAACGTTTTGTAGGAATCCAATACGCCCGAAAATTCATCTTTCCGCAGCACACCGTTATCGACAAAAATGCAGTACAGATTTTTGCCGATGGCCTGGTGAATGAGCATAGCCGCCACCGACGAATCAACTCCACCCGACAGACCCAGCACGACTTTATCGTCGCCAATTTTTTCTTTCAATTGGGCAACCGTCGTTTCGGCAAATGATTCGGCGGTCCAGTCCTGAGCACAGCCGCAAATCGTTACTACGAAGTTATGCAGCAGCGTCTTCCCTTGCAGCGAATGCGTTACTTCGGGGTGAAACTGAATGCCGTAGGTGGGTTCGTTATCAACCTGAAAAGCTGCTACGTGAACCGTATCGGTCGAGGCAATTATTTTGAAATTTTCGGGAACACTCGTAATCGTATCGGCGTGCGACATCCAAACCTGCGAGTGCTGGTCGATGCCCTGCATGAGTGGACTTTCGCTATTAACCGTCCCTAATTTGGCACGGCCATACTCCCGGATGGCGGACGCTTTCACCTCGCCACCGCTGGTATGCGCCAGCAATTGCGCACCGTAGCAAACGCCCAGAATCGGTATTTTATGCCGGAATGCGGCTAAATGAACGTCCGGCGAATCGGCATCACGAACGGACGATGGACTGCCGGAGAGAATGATGCCCTTTACATCAGACGTAATTTCGGGAAGGTGATTATAGGGATGAATTTCGCAGTAAACGTTCAGTTCGCGCACCCGGCGGGCAATGAGTTGGGTGTACTGCGAACCAAAATCCAGAATCAGAATTTGTTCGGTGGCCATGAATAGGTCTCTAAAATGCAAAGTTAGGGCATTTTTCGTGAAAAATGCCCTAACTTTTTCTTGACCTAACGACTCAATGGGCTACCGCTAAGCGACACCGAACGCCACCCGTTCGGTACTGCATCGTGAGCACGTAGGTGCCCGTGGGGAGCGCTGCCACCGAAAATGTCAGAAACGATGTACCCGCCGATACCTGACTTCTTCGTTGAAAAACAACGTTACCGGCTTCGTTGGTTAGCGAAAGCGTTACAATATCGCCACTCCAGTCGAGCGGCAGGCGCACCCGCACCTGATCGCTGGCCGGGTTCGGATAAACCAGCATGCTTGAGTTGGACAGCGACCCCGAGTTACTCAATTCCAGTTCCGGGCCTACTTTCGCATTTAGCACCAACTGCAATGAGGCCGTTGCTACCGGGGAATAGCCCGATTCGGACTGTCGGCTAAGCGAACGTACCCGGTATGCATAAATTTTACCTAACCGGAGCGAATCAGGCTGGCTCGTATTCCGAAGGTCGTCATAAAACCGGGCGGCACCGGGTAGCAAAGCAAGCGGTTTAAACTGCCCGGTGGTATCGGCCCGCTCAATCGACCACTGCGCCACGCTATCGGACTTGGTACCCCAGGTAAGCCTTATGGCACTGGTGTCAATGGGTATGGCCCGAAAATCGGCAGCAACGGGCAGCGGAGGAGCAATCGGAACCTGATAAAACGTCAGTGCCCGCATACCCCGGCTATTGCGGATAACCGGCCCAACGTAGTACCCGATTTCGCCGTCTTTGTACGATGAGGGCAGGTAAGTCAGGTGTTTGGCCGTGACGGATTTCGTCAGTTTCAGAATCAGGCGATTCTTCTGTTGGGTTACGGATTTAATCAAACCGCTTTCGCCATTTGGGTAATCGGTGTACAGAAAGTTCGATAAGCTTTTGCTGTACCGGCCGTTGGTTCTCGGGTTGATGATGATCGTATCGGCAGGCCATTGAACGTCCTGACCCGGCTCGAACTCAAGCGTTATTTCGTCCTGTTCGGGTGTGCTGTAATAGAGCCGCTGAAGGTTGGGCGATTGGATACTTAACGTATCGGCAGACCCGTAGAAATCGCGGGCCACAAGCCGGTGCAACTCCTGTCCAAATTGCCGGTAGGCCACTTCGTCGAAATGAAGTCCCTGATAACCGGGCAAACCGACCGTAGCAATCGGCTCATTATCACTAAATAATGTTTTTGAGCGTCGCTGGAAATCCCGCAGCGCGCCCGCTTTGACTACATCGTTCGTTAGAATATTGAGCTGCGAATGGTACACTTTTTTCAATCCCGGATAGTCCTTTTTCCAGTAGCTGTAGAGTTGCGGAAAAACGCGGACATACACATCGGGATCATTGGCGGCCTCAGCCTCGCCCTGTCGCCAGATCATGGCTTTTACCTGTTCGGCCACGCCCGCCTTCCGGGTACGATACAATAATCGACCATACAGACTGGTTAGATTTGCGGGTTGAATACTATCCCGGTTGGCATGGCTGGTGATGCTTGTTGACCCAGCAGCCCCGTTGATTACAGCAGTCGGAACGCTGTCGTTTTCGGCGATCAAACGCTGCAGTTCAACACCCCACAAGGTATTCATTTCCTCGGACGTATTGGTTAGACACCAGGCTGTATCAGCCGGATTGTAGGATACATCGCCCTTGTTCACACCAAACGTGCGACAGAACTCACTTCGAAAGGGTTTATCGTTGAACCGGCCAATAGCGTTTGACTGACCCATTATCAGGTACACATCGCCACAAACAATGCTGTCGCGAAAGGCGACCTGAACGGAATCGAGTGAGGATTTTCCGACAACCGTACGGTGAGAAAATAACGCAAAACTATACTGACTTAACTCAGCTTTAATGACGGGTTTAAAGGCAAACTGTCCGGTCAGTGAATCCGTATTTATTCGGGTGTAGCGATAGGGCTGCTGATTTCGAAGGACCACCAATGAAACCGATTTTACGTCGTTAGCAGACGCGCGACCGGCAATAGGCACGATCGACTGATTGGTTGTATCGCGTGGGTATAGCTGTAATTTTGCGGGCCATTGCGTAAGCGTAACAGGCGACTGTGCCCATCCGGCTACTGACAGCAACTGGGTAAAAAACAAAAGTGTCAGGAAAAGTCTCACAAAGTCACGATATAAAATAAGTGCAAATATAGTCGGTGACAACCATATACATACCAAGACAGCAAGTCGCTCGTTTCAGGTCAATGGCCTCACGGGTACAACACGTATTTCTTTCTAATTAGTTTGTAAGCA
>JANPJE010000188.1:0-15766 GCA_031425355.1 Spirosoma sp.
GCTGCCTTTGGTTCGGAAATCGGCGGTTTCGACGCGCACGTCCCACTTCGCCCGGTTAATCTGCCATTTCCCTAACGCGATATCGAGTGTATCACCGGGCTTGGCGGGCGAATCGGGGGGCGTTGGCAAACCTTCGTACAAGCGGGTATAAACGTCCAGCCCAGTTGCCGCTACGTTGGACAGATGATACTTCGATTTACTGACATCCGTCTCGCTGAATGTAGCCCGCAGACTGTCCATATACGCGTTGACATCGGCCCCAACTACATCGTCCTTGTACTTAATCCTGACATCCTTAAGAAATATACCCGTCAGGTTAATCGCCATCGGGGTTGATACGGTATCGGATGGTTCAGCGGCTGTGCCCGTGTCGAACGCATCGAGAATATACTGGAAGTTGAACGCTGTGTCCGGAAGCGTTCGGTTGATATTCAGGCGAATGTGTTCCAGTTCAATCTGGTTGATACCCACGCGGTTATTGAGCAGTCCCCACATATCGAGGTCGACGCGCATTCGGCCCCCGTTGATGAGTGTGTCCCCTTTGGGTGTTTTGAAAAATACGTTCTCCAGTTCAATCCAGTCGGGAATAGAATAGCGAACACGCCCGATGCGAAACGGCGATTCGAGTTTCTGGGCGAGGTAAGAATTGACTTGCTTCGTAACGAACTGCTGACCCCAGGGCGTAGTGGTTATAAGCACCACAAAACCAGCCAGCAGCAGGACAATGGCAAGCAAACCAAGCAGAATACGGACAAGCAGTTTAGACACAATACGCTGAATTTTGACGGGCAATAAACCGGTTTATCGACGCACTCGGGCAACAGTAGTCCTGTTTATAACGTGCTCGGGGTGAAATATGTTACCGGCTCGTGTCAAAGCTACCATATGTCGTTTAAACAGGCTCTATTAAATGAAGAATTGCAGGCTGTAAACCTACCGGACTATACGCTATTTTCGGGCCAACTGTTGCCAAACATGGTAGAAATACTCCTGAACCGGACATACTCCTGATTAACCTTTTGTCCGGTTAGGGGTTCTTTCTTTAACAACTTGTTGCAGACACGGTCTGGAGCAGGTAATTTTGGGCTTTCACTTTTATTCGACTATGAACGATCTTTTTACGGCTGAGTCCATTGTCAGTCTGTTGACTCTGACATTTCTGGAAATTGTTCTGGGTATTGATAACATCATTTTCATTTCTATCGCAGCTAATAAACTTGCTCGCAAAGACCAGAAAAAAGCAAGAAATATAGGGTTAGGTCTGGCAATGGGGTTCCGGCTGGCGTTGCTGTTTGGCATTTCATTCGTTATTTCTCTGAGTGAGCCGTTTACTCATATCGACGCGGGCTGGTTCAAAGCCGCTTTTACGGGGCAAAGCCTGATTCTGTTTGCCGGGGGCTTGTTTCTGCTCTATAAAGCCACCTCCGAAATTCACCATAAATTAGAGGGTGGCGGGGATGAAGAGACCGAAGGTGGTAACGCAAAAGCAAAAGCCACTATTTCCAACGTAGTGACGCAAATTGCCATTACCAACATCGTTTTCTCCATCGACTCCATCCTGACCGCCATTGGCCTGACTCAAAACGTTACCATTATGATGATCGCCGTTATTGTGTCGGTTATTATTATGATGTTTTTTGCCGGTCCCGTTGGTTCATTTGTTAATGAACACCCAACTATTCAAATGCTGGGCCTGGCCTTCCTGATTATGATTGGCTTTATGCTCGTGACCGAGGGTGCCCACCTGTCCGAAGTGGTTGTTTTTAATCAGGAAGTCGGTACGGTTCCGAAAGGGTATTTATACTTCGCCATCGCCTTCTCGCTGTTGGTTGAGTTCCTCAACATCCGGCTCCGTAAAAAGCAGACTCCGATCAAACTGCACCGATACGAGGGGAATACGGAACGCGACGGTATGCTTTAAATGAATAATGAATAATTAGCTCGCTGATTGCTGGCTATTTTATAATTCATCATTCATAATCGCACCGCAGCCGCGTACGGTCGGCGACCCGGTCATCATTCATCATCCACAACTTGTCTCTCACCGACCAATTAAACGACATTCTCAATAGCCTTGGCGGCTTCGGGCCGGAGATCTGGCTATCGGCGTCTTTTTGCCTATTGTTAGTGGCCGAACTGATTCTTGTTCGGGCAATGGCATTGCCGAAAGCACGGAGTTATCTGGCTGCATTGAGTGTTGTTGTAGTGGCCGTGGCAGGCGTGTGGGCTGTCTTGCTGCCCGTGCGCGGCTTCCTGTTCATGCGCCTGCTTTTCGTTGATAATCAGGCGATTTTTATTCAGGTCATCATTGCGCTGAGTGCCGTTTTTGTTTTGCTGTATGAGTCGTTCATGTCATCAGGCACGGCATTTCCATCATCGGGAAATAATACTGGAAGAGCGAAACTGCCTCTCGAATGGTACGCCCTGCTGGTCGCCATGACGCTGGGGCTGTTCCTGATGACAATGTCGGTCAATATGCTCAGTATCTACCTGAGCATCGAACTCGTTTCCATTTGCTCGTATCTGCTTACCGCCCTCATTGCCGACCGAAAAGCGTCGGAAGGGGGGATAAAATACCTGCTGTTCGGGGCCATCAGTTCGGCGATCATGCTCTACGGGATGTCGTTACTGTACGGCATGACCGGCACGCTCGACCTCACTGCCGATGTTTTTGGGGCCGAACTTGTCCAACAGGACGTATCCGTAGTGGCCGTAGCCATACTGCTGACGATGGCCGGTTTGTTGTTCAAACTTGCCGGTGTACCGTTTCATGTCTGGACGCCTGATGCCTACGAAGCCGCACCGGTGCCGGTCGCGGCTTTTTTCTCGGTCGCGCCCAAAGCGGCTGCCGTGCTGGTGCTGATGCGGGTCGTTACGTCCTTGCCCATCGAATCGGCGATGAGCGGAGCCACGGCGGCTGTGCTGCAAACACCACTGGCGGTGCTGGCTCTGGCGGGTATTCTGATCGGGAATTTATCGGCTCTGCGGCAAACCGACGCCAAGCGACTTTTAGCGTATTCGACTATTGCTCACGCGGGTTTTCTGCTGGTGGGCGTTGTGGCCCTCACCGAAGCCGGTTTTGAAGCCGTTCTGTTCTATATCGGTACGTACCTGTTTATCTCGCTTGCCGCCTTTTTTCTGATTGATTTGCTGGCGCGGAGCAATGGCGGTGACCGGCCCGACGGATCGCTGACAATCAGCCGATTCGCCGGTCTGGGGCCGAAGCAGCCACTCCTTTCGGTTGCCCTGACAGTGGTGATGCTGGCCCTGACGGGATTGCCGCCAACAGTTGGATTTACGGCTAAACTTCTCTCATTTTCAGCTCTTTACGAAGCCTACCAACGTACCGCCGACCCGTGGCTGCTGGCGTTGTTCGCATTGGGTCTGCTGAATGCCCTGATTTCGTTGGTTTATTATCTCAAAATTCCGTTCCTGCTTTTCTTCCGATCGGCCCCTTCCGAACAGACAAGCGCGGTGCCCGTTTCGAAAGCTGCCGTCTGGCTGGCCGCTGGCCTGGTCATTCCGGTGATTTTGCTGTTTCTGAAACCTGACCTGCTGCTTCAATTTATTACGGCGCGGTAGCTGACCGTCGCCCTGATTGCGCGATCCCATTTTCGGAAAAGGCGTTCGCGTTTCGTTTCTTTGCAGTCTGAAACAAGCTGGTTTTGCTTATGAGTCCGGTTCGCGACCTTATGTTAGATATGTCCCTTGATGAACTGTTCGATCAGTTCGATAAACTCCGCGTGCTGATTATCGGCGACGTAATGCTCGATTCCTACGTGTGGGGGCATGTTGAGCGCATCTCGCCCGAAGCACCCGTGCCCGTCGTTACCGTTGACCGGCGCGAACTGCGGCTGGGCGGGGCAGGAAACGTATTGCTGAATGTGCAGGCGTTAGGTGCCGAAGCCATCATTTGCTCCATCATCGGCACCGACGCACCCGGCGATCAACTCGAACAGGAATTATGCAATCGGGGTCTCAACTGCGATGGCCTTATTCGGAGCAACGCCCGCATCACAACCATCAAAGAGCGTATCATTGCTGGTTCACAGCAGGTTGTTCGTGTGGACACCGAAACCGATAAATACATCACCACTGACGAACGGACGAAGTTAATCGCTAAAGCGAAAGAGCTTATTCCGACCTGCCATGTCGTTATTTTTGAAGATTATGACAAAGGCGTTTTGAGCAAAGAGGCCATCGCTGAAATCACCGATTTCGCCAATGAACGGAACGTACCGACGGTGGTTGATCCAAAAAAACGCAACTTTCTGTCCTACCAAAACACGACCCTGTTCAAGCCAAATCTAAAGGAATTACGCGAGGGGCTGAAAGTAGACTTCGACGTCGATAACGCCGACGAATTACAGTCGGTTGTTGACCAGTTGAAACAAACGCTCAATTTAAAAGGAGCGTTAATTACATTGTCTGAGCGCGGTGCGTTTATCGATTACAACGGCGAGCAATTGAAACTCCCCGCCCACGTCCGCAAAATTGCCGACGTATCGGGCGCGGGCGACACGGTTATCAGCATTGCCGCCTGCTGCGTAGCCCTCAAACAGCCACCCGCCATCATTGCCGGACTATCGAACCTCGGCGGTGGATTGGTCTGCGAATCCGTCGGCGTAGTCCCCATCGACAAGGTGAAATTGAAAGAAGAAGCGAAAGAGCATTTGTAAAGCCGTCAGAGTAATTGAGCAAATTAGTTTTTGAAGTAAATGGCTGATTTTGCTGAGCTTTGTAAACATGACGTAGATTACACAAATAGTTTTTCCGGAAGCATCAGTTATGTCTACAATTTTAAAAGCTCATATTGAAAAGCTTCTTGGCAGCACTTTGTCTGATTTTAATGGCATGGAGGAGTTTTTTGCGCCCGTGGCATTGCACAAGAAACAGAATCTGCTCGTGGCAGGCGAAGTGTGTCGGGCTAATTATTTTGTCGTACAGGGTTGCCTAAGAATGTTTTTTGTCGATGAAAAAGGCGTGGAACAAACCGTGCAGTTTGCCCTTGAGCAATGGTGGCTGGCAGACTATACATCGTTTTCAGCCCAAATCCCATCTAACTTTTATATCCAGGCGGTGGAGCATACCCAGGTGCTGAGCCTGAGCCATAACGGACAGGAGAAGCTTCTACAAGTGTATCCGCAACTGGAGCGGTATTTTCGGCTGGTGCACCAGCGCGCCCATGCAGCGGCTCAGTTCCGTATTATGACCCTGTATGGTAATTCGAGAGAAGTGCTTTACCATCAATTCGTCCGTCGTTACCCCGACTTTGTACAGCGCATCCCGCAGTATCTGCTTGCCTCTTTCTTAGGTTTCACCCCAGAATATTTGAGTGAACTTCGTAGACGAAGCGTTTCTTAAACCAGTTTAAGTATATGCGCCCACGCCGTTGCCAACTTTGCAGCACCAAACAAACAAAGCTATGCAACAGCGCGTAAACATTGAGAAAACACTGCCCCAGGTATGGAAATCTATGTACCATCTGGCCGGTGTCATCACCAGTTCGAAGCTCACACCTATCCAGAATCACCTCATAACAATCAGGGCTTCACAACTTAATTCCTGCGCCTTCTGCATTAATATGCACACAAAGGAGGCCCTACATGCTGGCGAACACCAACAGCGCATTTTTCTGCTGAGTGCCTGGAAGGAGAGCAACTTATTTACTCCCGAGGAGAAAGCCATTCTTGCCCTGACCGAAGAGATTACCCTCATTCATCAACATGGCGTATCAGATGAAACCTATAGCCGGGCGCGGGTACTTTTTGACGAACAGACCGTTGGCGAGATTATTAGCATTGTGGTGATGATCAACGCCTGGAACCGTATTGCCGTAGGTACGCAACTGCCTGTTCAAGCAGCGTAGCCTTTCCAGTTAATGTGTTGTCAGGTCACTTGAGCTGGCAACACATTAATTTTCAACAGGGCGGCATGTGCCGACAAGTTCAACTTTTAACGACTATTAAGGAGGTATCTAATCGAACCTCGGCGGTGGACTTGTCTGCGGATCCGTCGGCCTGGTTCCTATTAACAAAGCGAAAAGGAACAAGCGAAGGAGCATTTATGAATACTCCTTTAACCGCGAAAGTCCAATTAATTTCGTCAGTCAGAACGTAACGCCAAACTGAAATCCGAATGTTACGCTGGCGGGATGGTCATTGCCAAATCGAAACGGGACAGGTACGGCCACAAAATAGCTTGTGTGAGTGCCGCGTTTAACGATTTTATTGAGTACCGGCGTAACGCCGTATCGCCCTCCCGTCTCGAATGCCAGCCGACCGGCCAGCGTGTACCCTTTGCCTAAGCCCAGCAAAACGCCCGGATGAAACAGGACGTTACTTACTTTGCTGACTCCGTTTTCGGCCCTGATAAACGGCACAATCTCCAGCGAGTAGCCCAGCTTTGGCGTTTTCCAGAGATTGACGCCAACCGGGAAACCGACAACGTAATAACTTTTGAAATTGAAAACGGGAGCCGCTTCACTCAAGGTGACAATCGGGTGTAAAATACCCTGATACACTACCGTTCGGGGATAATCGTGCGGTGGCGCCTGACAAAAAGCGGGCGATATGAACACCATCCCGACAACAAAATGAGCCAGAAACCGGCTAACCAAACGACGCTGAAGGAATACAGGAAATAAAGCGATTGCAGACATACTGCAAGACTACAACCCCGCCGGAAGGCATCATAGAACAAAATCAACCATTGGCCGATTCTTTACTTTTTTGGCGAAATTTCCGGTATTCTGAAGGACTTTGACCCATCTGTTTTTTAAAAATGCGGGCAAAATGACTCTGATCCGAGAAACCGGTCAGGTAGGCGATGTCCAGCAGTGAGTAGTTCGGTTCATCGAGCAGTTGAATGGCTTTTTCAATGCGGAGTTTACGGATGTAGTCGCTAAAGTTCAGGTTATCAAAATAGGCAGCAAATTCCCGCGACAGATACGTAGGATTAACCTGAACCGCTTCCGAAACGCCTTTCAGGGTAATGTTCAGGTTCGTGTCGACATGGTCCTGAATGAGGGCTTCGAGTTCGCTGATCCAGGCCGGTTTCCGTTTTCGCCCTTCTTTCTGAGCGGCCAGATACCCCGTTACGACCTGAATCAGACCGCGTTCAGCCGGATTCTGGGTGTGTTTTTCGTGTTGCAGATGGGCTGCCCAGCTATATAACGCATCGTAAATCAGCCTTCCCTGCTCCAGCAATTTCTGATCATCACGGATGTTGTAAGCCAGCCCCGCTGAGATCGCCCAAAGCCCCGCTGCCTGCCCGGCCAGCGCGTGATTATCGGTATCGGCTCCACGCACAATCGGAGCCATTGCGTGCAAAGCCGGATCGGAGAGCGCGTACTTCTCAAGAAAATAATCGAATGTACAGTTGCGGCCCCGGTGCGAGAACTCCACTCCCGGCACATCGAATGGCGTAGCACCCAGTTCGGCAGCTTTGCTTACGACTTCCTCTGCGGGGACGAACACGATTTGAGCGTCGGGGTCAATAAACCGCCGAATAAGCCACGGACAGGCGATGCGGTCAATTTTGGGTCGTTCGCGGGTAATCCAGATCATACAGTGAATAGTAGCCAGTTGCCATAATCCAAAAACGACCAGACAAAACCGCCATTCGGTTTGGTCGTTTTTGGGTTAGTTTTCTTACTTCACCGGCTCCGGCTTGCCAAATTTCGTCCCAAAAAAATCGCCCGTGTTCCAGACCGGACGGCTGTCGGCCTGAGCGGTAAGGTACCCAATCAGAAACTGCAACTGTACATGCCGGGCGGCCGCATTCCAGTCGAACGGTTGATTTATGTCGTCCTGCGGAGAGTGGTAAATGGTGGCCCGCCAGTTCAGATTGAGTTTGGTGCCATCGCGGCCATCACCAGTGGAGGAGCCACTTTTGATGTAGATGGCCGGAATGCCCTGCCGAACGAAACTGAAATGGTCGGAACGCATGAACACGGATTGCTCCGGAATGGGGTCTCTGGCAATGGTAACGCCAACGAACGTAGCGGCTGCCTCCACCGCGTCTTTCATACTCGAATGCTCCGAACCATACGGCACAATGTCGAGCAATGGATGGAAGAAAAACGGCATATCCAAGCACAGGTTTGCCACAATATTTGCTTTGGGCACGGTCGGATTACTGGCAAAATAGTCGGAGCCGAGCAGCCCCATCTCCTCCCCCGTTACGGCGACAAACAGAATGGATCGGCGCGGTTTTTTGGGGAGCGAGGCAAACAGCCGGGCCGCTTCCAGATTGATTGCCACACCCGATGCGTTGTCGTGCGCTCCGTTATTGATCGAGTCGCCCGGCGTGGATGTGCCCGGCATGGATGTGCCCGGCATGGGACGTGTAATGCCGAGGTGATCGAGGTGCGAGACGAACACAACGTACTCGTCTTTCAGTTTCTGGTCAGTGCCGGGCAATACGCCCACAATATTTTCTCCCACTAATCCGTCGTTCAGGTCGGTTTGGGTGTGAGCGCGGACGGATACGTTCAACGGAAATGCCTGTGGTTTACCCTGATTGGCGGCCAGACGGGCTTCTCCAAACGTTTTTGTTGCTTTATCGAACAGCGACCGGGCGGTTGAATCGCCCAGAGAAGCCACGACCCGTAGCTGCGGAAAGGTTCGCTGCGCCTGTCCGCTGGCGTCGGTCCAGCGGTAAGTGGCTTGCCGGTTGCGGGGCGCGTTGGACTCGATGCGGGCGCGAACATCGGTGGGCAAACTGAACGTAATCAGCCCCACTGCTCCGCGTGCGGCAGCGATTTCCTGCTTTGCCGACCCCGAATAGGCCCGCTGATTCGATGGAAAGCGGGCTGGAGCACCATTGAAACAGGCTACGATTTTGCCCCGCACATCAATATCTGCGTAATCATCATACCCCAACTCCGGGGCCGACACGCCAAAACCGACAAAAACGACCGGCGCCGATACGTCGCTGACCGGCTGACCGAAGTTAGGACTGAGGGTGAAGTTTTTGCCATAGGTGAGTACTCGTTCCTGCCCGTCCGGAATCAACGTGAGCGAGCTGGCCTCTTCGCGAACTTGTGCCTTCCTGAGCGGCACGGCCTGCCGAAACGTACCGCGCTGCCCCGCTGGCTTGAAGCCAAGTTCGGTAAACTGTTTTTCAACATACTGAGCCGCCAGTTCGTAGCCGGGTGTACCGGGTTTTCGGCCCTGCAGTTTGTCGTCGGCTAAGTAGCGCACGTGCGTTTCTATGGCTTCGGGTCGAGCACTCCGGGCCGCTTTCTGAGCCTCGATGGGAATTGGAACCCGACTGAACTGGGCTGAAGCCGCCGGTCCGGCCAGCATAATCAGAGCAATGGACAATGTTTTCAAAACAAGCAGGAATCGTGAAGTCGAAGTTAAGTAATCTCGATCAGGTAATGAAAATCATCGGGTCAGTAAACCCGCATCGAGCACAAATTGCGAGCCGGTAACGTACCGCGCCCCGTCTGACACCAAGTAAAGAACCATTGCCGAAACGTCTTCCGGCTCTACCCACGGTACCGGCAGCAGATTCCCCGCCGACCGTTCGGCAATTTCCTTCGTGGTGGTGCCTTCCAAAGCGGCCAGTCCGTCGTTCATCGGTGTATTTACGCCCGTCGGATGAATGGAGTTGACACGAATAGTGTACGGAGCCAATTCGATAGCCCACGATTTGGTCAGGCCAACCAACCCCCATTTCGAGGCTGCGTAATGGCTCAGCCGGTTCATGCCACGCAACCCGGCAATACTGGAATTGTTGATGATTACGCCCGACTGTTGGTTAATCATCACCGGAATAATTCGCCGGGCCACGAGCCACGCCCCCTTGAGGTTGATGTCGATCATGGCGTCCCAGGCGTCTTCGGTCAGTTCGTGAGCCAGCCCGTAAGCACAGATTCCTGCGTTGTTAAAGAGAATGTCAATCCGGCCAAAATTATTGATGGCCTGCTCAACGGCGCTGCTGACGTCGGCATCGTTACGTACATCGCCGGAAACGGTCAGACACTGTGCGCCAACACTCTCTATCTCAACTTGTAACGAGATTAATTCATCGGCTGAGCCGAATGAATAAGCCGGGTAAGACAAGTTTTTGGCAACGTCGAACGCAACGATATTGGCCCCTTCTTTGGCTAAAGCGAGTGCTACAGCACGGCCTTGCCCGTGGGCGGCTCCGGTAATAAAGGCTACTTTTCCGATTAATGCAGACATGTACTAAATGATGACCGGGTCGCCGGTGCGATGATGAATCATGAGTGCGTCGATCACCCAGCAGTCATCATTGGTTTATAGGGATACAGGTATTCGTCAATGGCCACGTTCAGCACATTGTTAAACAGATTGGTTGCCACCATTTGTCCGGCAAAGGCAATGAGTACGACCACATCCGGCTCCGAAAAACGCGCCTGAATGGGTTCGTACAGCGCGTCTGACACCTCGCCCCGGTTGCGGGCAATTCCGGCACCAAAATCCAGCAAATGCTGCTCATCAGTACTCAGGTGCAGGTCTTCGGGCCGTTCGCCGTTCTGGATAATGATTTTACGAAAGAACGTAGTGCAGAGCGGACAATCCGACGCTTCCGAAATGGCGTGCGCAAACAGATAGGCCGGACGTTCGCCCACAATCCGGATCACCTCCCGGTACAGCGGATACCACTGCATATACACATCGAAGGCCAGGGGCGAGTGACTCAGCGTGGCTTTCATGTTGGTGATGCGCGAGCCGGGATAATCGGCGATGTGCTGCGCCCAGGCAGCTTTCAGATCGACAGATGCCGCCGATTCGGGGAGTGGATGGATACGGGGCATAACTCGTTACGCGGCTAAATGGTCGAGAAGGACCTTATCTAAATAGGGAGCCAGTTCATCCGTATTGGCGAGTACACGTAACAGGGAAACGTCGTACCGACGCTGGCATACCCACATTTCCACAAAGAACGTATCTACAGCGTAGAGATGCAACCGAAAACCAGGCAATCGTCTGACGTCGAGGAGCATACCCCGTTGCCAGACGATTGCTAACTGATCCTGATAGAACTGAACCTAAAAGCGGCCTGCTCCTTTATTTCCTGATTCGCTTTGCACGTTGATCCCTGATTTACCGGCGAATGAAACACCGGCTCATTTATAAATGGGTTGGCAGAATTTGATCAACAGGATTAGAACGAGTACCGCAACGTAATACCGTAGGTGCGCGGGTCGCCCAGCACACCGCCATACTGACCGGCGTTGCCGGGGGCGGGCAACAATTGCTCAAAATAATTCTGATTCAGCAAGTTGCGGCTCCACAAAAATATTGACGTACCATTCGAGGCCCGGAAGCCAACCCGGCTGTTAACCAGCGCATACCCGTCGATATTAAGAAACTGCGACGGAGAGGGACTGGATGAAAACGACGAACGGTAATAGCCATCCGTTGCAAAAAAGAACCGACCGTCCTGCGCCAGAAATTTCCCGGCACCACTCACTTCGCCCCCCAGCGAACCCGCCCATTTGGATAGGCCCGGCAGGTTGCCACCCGAAATATCGATGAAGGCAAACTCGCCACCCGTCTCTTCGAGGGGAACCGGCGCGTTTTTGAATGAGACGTACTTGCCATCGGTATACGCCAATGCGCCATAGGCCGAAAACGTATTGCTGACTCGGAGGTTTGCGTCCACTTCCACCCCCCACACCCGCACTCGCTCGGCATTCGCCAGATAACCCCGGTTTACGCCCGGTTCGGGTGTTTGTACCTGAGTCTGGTAGTCTTTGATGTCGGTGTTATGAAACACTACGTTCAAAATGGAGTTGGGCGTAGGTCTGCTTTTTAGGCCAAATTCGTAATGCGTCACAAATTCGGGCTTCACCCGGGCCAGTTCAGTTAACACCCGACCACCGGCGGTAGGCAGACCGGCAATATTGATGCCCACAGGTTTATAACTGACCGAATACGTACCAAAGGCATTAAGTCGGCTACTGGCTTTGTATTGCAGGGTCAATTGTCCCGAAAAATTGGTTTCGTCGACCTCCGTGTCAAATGCCTGATTGCTATAAACTCCGTTTTTCAGAGTCAGCAGGGCTGCATCGGTCGTTTGCAGCCCGCCGTAGGTTTCCCGTTTGTAGTTGGCTATTTTTTTGTCATAGTTATAGCGAATGCCCGGCAATACGTGAAATTTATCACTGACAGTCCAGTCGGCCTGCGCAAATACGGCGGCAGATGTGGTACGCAATCGGTTGGTGGTTTTGATACCAAAACCATCGAACAGACCGGGGGTTTTCCAAAGCGCACTGGTCGAACTTTGGGCAAACCGCCACTGGGCCGAACCCGCTTCTTCGGTCTGGACCGGGGCGGATTGCAAATCCTGGTACAACCCAAACACACCAATAACTCCGCTCACCCGCGACGAGATAGCCCCGGCATAGCGAATTTCCTGCGAATACTGGTCATGCTTCGAATTGGCGGCTGAGATTGAAAAAACGGGCAAGCCAATATAGTCCCGGTCGTTAAGTGGTCCCCACTTCCAGTACCGCCAGGCTGAAGTCGCCGTGAGCGTACCAGACCCCAGTTTAATGTCGGCATTCAGCGACACCCCGCCTAACTGGTTATCGGCTTTGGAAGGTGTATCGTGGTCGATTACCCGGTCGAAGGGATTGGTTGAAGGCAGTTTGTAGCCCAGATCGGCGATGATGTTATTGAACTGACGGTACGCTGCCCGTTTTGTGGTGACAACTCCGGCCACTACCTGAGCGTAGCCGGTGGGTTGCTGGTCGGTATAATCACCAATGAACGTCAGTTGAATTTTATCAGTAGGATTATAAAGCAACTGCCCCCGGAAGCCGAGGTTATTGAGCGTATTGACCGACTGATTGGTACGAATATTGGTCAGCAGACCGTTGCGCTGGGTGCCGGAAAAAGAGACTCTGGCGGCCAGTTTTTTGCTCAATGGCCCGGTCAAGGACGCCTTTGCCTGCACGAAATTGTAGTTGCCATAGCTGACCTCGAAGGTTGCTCCCGGCACAAAACTGGCCGCCCGCGTGGTGATATTGAAAGCTCCGGCGGTAGTGTTCTTACCAAACAGCGTACCCTGCGGACCACGTAACACCTCAATCTGCTCGATATCCACAAAGTCGAGGGTCGTGACGGCCGGGCGGGCATAATACACGCCATCGACATAGAAGCCTACACCCGGATCGATGCCGTCGTTGGTCAGCCCAAACGTTGACCCTACACCCCGGATATTAAGCGTGGTGTTGCGCGGATTGGATGAATATAACTGAACCGACGGGACGAGTTCTTTCAGTCGGTTGACGTTGAAGGCACCGGCATCCTCGACAAGCGCACCCCGCACCACCGAAATAGGAATGGGTACGTCCTGAGCCGATTCCTGCCGCCGGCGCGAGGTAATCGTTACATCGGCAAGCTGGCTGGCACCCTCTTCCAGTTTAATTTCCGTGTCATTATCACTGATGATGACTTCTTTTGTCTGATAGCCTACAAACGATACAAGTACCGAAAAAGGCAGTTTTTGCCCAGTGATGAGGGTAAACTGTCCGTTTTGGTTGGTCGACGTACCGTTGGTCGTGCCTTTGATGGCTACCGTTGCACCAATCAGATTTTTGGACGTACGGGCATCAACAATCTTGCCGGATACGGTGGCATTGATAACCGGGGCATTCTGGGCGGCAAGGAATAAGGGGGCAAAAACGGCCCCAAGCAAAAGTGTAACGCTTAAAATTCGTCTCATTGTGAATGGTATTCGATGTTAAGTTGTATTGATATGTACTCTTGATGATCAGCACTTCACTGTCCCATTTGGGCAATATCGCTGGTGGTTGTCAGCATGATCGGTGTTCCATTATGATTTAGTTAAAGCCTTCAGTACGTCAGATTGCCGGGTGAAACCCTCGAAATTTTCATTCAGAGCGCTAAGCCGTATTCTATCCCGATCAGGATTAAAAAGAATGAAATGGCAAAGGTAAGCCAACAATGTTTCTTAATACTTTTAATCTATATAGTTAATAGATTAATGTGGAAAATAAATAAGCCAGTTTCCTGACTGACCTAACCTTAGTGAGATAATGCCTTGCTTCGAGAGCTGAATTACCCGTTGCAAACAGGCTTTGCACGCAATGGTGGCGTAAATATAGGAGGGAGAATTTTCAATTTCCAAATTACTATACAAAATTTATCGGACAGAAGGACTACACCTAAAACTCTATCGGTTAGCCACACTAAATTAAGTGACAGATGATCTCAAAATAAGCTAAGAACGCTGTGAAAGCCCCTAACATAAGCCTACGACAGCGGTCAGGGATTGATTTCACATATTGTCGTTCAGGAATCCATTCCTCAGAAATTTTTGAAGAGTGTTCTTCTCAAGTCAAGGTTTTATCCCAAACAAGGGAGGAGCGGGAGAAAAAGATTGCCGCTACGCAAACTCCTTTCTCACGCTCCTCCCCTTTCTCTCTTTCCTCCGTCTTACTTCAGCGTCGCCACGGCGTCCTTGATCCGCTGCACGGCTTCGGTGAGCGATTCATCGGATGCGGCAGTCGAGATGCGCAGGCAGTTGGGTGCGCCAAAGCCTGAACCGGCAACTGTCGAAACGAACGCTGTATTGAGCAGCCATCCTGCAAAATCATCGGAGTTTTCGATCTGCGTCGTGCCGTCCGATTTACCGTAATAATAGCTGATGTCGGGGAACGCGTAGAACGCTCCTTCCGGTACGTTAGTGCGGAAATGTGGTACGTCTTTCAGCAGTTTCACTACTAAATCGCGCCGACGCTGGTAGGCTTTCGCCATCTCCATCGACGGCTCCATCGGGCCGTTCAGGGCGGCAACGGTTGCTTTCTGCGCTATCGAATTTGTACCCGACGTTACCTGGCCCTGTAGTTTCTCAACGCCCTCGGCAATCCACTTGGCGGCACCAATGTAGCCAACCCGCCAGCCGGTCATCGCATAGCCTTTCGCCACGCCATTTACCGTAATGACGCGCTCGGCAATTTCGGGTATCGACCCCATGCTGAAATGACCTTCGGGCGTGAAGTTGATGTATTCATAGATTTCGTCGGCCAGCACGTAAATGTTTTCGTGGCGGGCTACTACGTCGGCAATCGCGCGAAGTTCCGTTTCCGAATAGATCGAACCGGTCGGGTTATTTGGCGACGCGTACATCACAATTTTGGTCCGGTCGGTGATGGCGGCTTCAAATTGCTCCGGTGTCACTTTAAAATTATTCTCGAATGAGCCATCTACCACAACGGCTTTTCCTTCGGCCAGTTTCACCATTTCGGAGTAGCTAACCCAGTAAGGCGAAAAGATAAGCACCTCATCGCCAGGATTTATCAACACCTGAATCACATTGGCGAGCGAGTGTTTGGCCCCCGTCGAAACAACGATGTTTTCGGGTTTCCAATCAATATTATTGTCACGCTTGAATTTATCGGCAATGGCTTTGCGGAGATCGGGATAACCGGCAACGGGCGAATAGCCATGAAAACCGTCGTCGATGGCTTTTTTGGCGGCTTCGCAGATGTGGGCGGGGGTTTTAAAATCCGGCTCCCCAACGCTCAGGCTAATTACTTTGTGGCCCAGAGCGGCCAATTCGCGGGCTTTTTTGGTCATCGCCAGCGTGGACGATTCCTCCAGCGCGTTGATGCGGTCGGCTAACAAACTTACGGTGTCAAGCGTGGCAGACATAATGGTAATGTTTTTATGAAAATGACAACAAACTGAGGGCAAAGGTACTACGTTTCCAGCGGAGGGGCGATATTGATTAGGAATTAAAAATAGTCACCTCTCCT
>JANPJE010000189.1:0-3893 GCA_031425355.1 Spirosoma sp.
ACCTGCCAAAGCCCCGCAATGGAAACAATAATCAGCCCGATGACAATGATTTGGGTCCAGGAGCTTTGGTTCGGATTTTCTAAGAGCGTTTTGATTTCGCGGGCTTCGTGACCCGACCAGATTGCCAGTAATGTGCGGGGAGTCATACCCAAGAAACCGCCCAGCAAAATATTTTTCAGCCGCGCTCCCGACAGCGCGAACAGCAGATTGGTTAATCCGAAGGGAAGAATTGGCGATAGCTTGGCAAAGAAAATGACCTCTAATTCGTTGTTCATGATACGGTCCAGCACCGATTGCGCTTTCGGATTCCGGCGCAGAAAAGCCAGAAATCGGTCGTGGTCAAGCCAGTGAACCAGCAAATTGATGAACAGAATACCGCCAAAATTGATCACAAAAAGGGGCAAAACGGCCTGCCAGCCCAGAAAATAACCAAAAATGAGCGCAAGCATCGTTGGTGGTGTCAAACCAGCCGAGGTGATGGCACACAGCAACGTAATACCCACCCATTGCCAGCCGGTAAAATTCGCTATGGTCGCTTCATGAACAACAGCAAAATAGGTAAGCACTGACGTAAAGACAATGGGCGTTACCGACATGATAACACCTGCAAGAGCCGGACCGGTAAGGGTTTTAGGAATGGTTATTTTCACACTCTATCAAACGGGTAAAAGGCGGCTGTAGTTTAGTTACTGTCATGTGGTCGGGTCGGCGCACCGGCAAAAGTCCGTCCACATGACATTCTTCGTTACATTTGAGTATGAAATTCGGAACCAAAGCCATCCATGCCGGTATCGAGCCGGACCCCACAACGGGCGCTATTATGACGCCCATTTACCAAACCTCGACCTACGTTCAGGAATCGCCGGGTAAGCACAAAGGCTACGAATATGCCCGAACGCAAAACCCTACCCGGAATGTCCTTCAAAACAACCTCGCTGCTCTCGAAAACGGCAAACATGGCATTTGCTACTCATCGGGCTTAGGCGCAACAGACGCTATTTTAAAGCTATTCAAACCCGGCGACGAGATTATTGCCAGCAATGACCTGTATGGCGGCACGTACCGGATTATGGTGCGCGTTTTTCAGGAATTCGGCCTCAAATTCAAATTTGTCGGTTTAGAAAATCCCGCTAATCTCGAAGCGGCTATCACACCCGCAACAAAAATGGTCTGGATTGAAACGCCGACCAATCCATTGTTACGTTTGGTGGATATTGCGGCCATTGCGGCCATCACGAAGCCTCGAAACATTCAGCTTGTCGTCGATAATACGTTTGCATCGCCTTATCTGCAAAACCCGCTCGATTTGGGAGCTGATGTGGTCATGCACTCGGTGACGAAATACCTCGGCGGCCACTCCGATACGGTGATGGGGGCCATTATCCTGAACGACGACGAGACGGCCCAACGCCTTGCGTTTATCCAGAATGCGTGCGGAGCTGTACCGGGACCGCAGGATTGTTTTCTGGTGCTGCGCGGCATCAAAACCCTGCACGTGCGGATGCAGCGGCACTGCGAAAACGCAATGCAGGTGGCTCAGTACTTACAACAGCACCCAAAAGTGAGCCAGGTTCATTACCCCGGTCTGGCGTCCCACCCCGGCCACGAACTGGCAAAACAGCAGATGCGAGGCTTTGGCGGGATGTTATCGTTTGAACTAAAAGGCGATTCGATGCCCGAAGCCGTTCGGGTAATGGAAAGTTTTGAGGTGTTCTCTCTAGCCGAGTCGCTTGGGGGAGTCGAGTCGCTTTGCACGCACCCGGCCAGCATGACCCACGCCAGCATTCCGAAAGAAGAACGTATAAAAAATGGCCTCAAAGATACCCTCATCCGGCTCAGCGTGGGTATTGAAGACGTTGAGGATTTGATTCAGGATTTGGAGAGGGCGATAAATTAGAACCGCATAGGCGGCCCTGCAGGATTTTAATGGTTTTCCTGAATTTGTCTCCTCATGCAGGCAATAGAATCAACAAAACCATTAAAATCACAAAAATCCTGGTTCAAAAACGTATCCTTATTCCCGCCAGGAAATTCCGTCCGGCCTGCGGATAATAGCCGTTATCAGCCGTGGTTCTCCCCTCCGAAATGTACGCGTAAGTATAGCCGTTCGATTCGTAGAGTTCATTCAGTACGTTGTTGAACAAAAGCGTGAACGCGATTTCCTGAGCAAACTTCGGCTTGACGGTGTAAATCAGGCGAACATCGTTCGTGAAATACGGATTCAGTTTGCGGCTTTCGTTCGAGGTATTGTCTAAATATTGTTTACCCACGTATTTCGAGAGCAGCCCCAGTTCCAGGCGGTTAGCGGGCGTAAACAACAACTGCGAACCCATAATGACGTTCGGCGAAAACGCGATATCCGTCTGACCGTATTGGCGACTTTCCTGCTGTCCGGTATCGAAATTGTCTAAATATTCTGTAAAGTTTTTGACTCTATTCTGACTAAAAGTCGCATTTACGTTCCAGCGAAGTTGCTTCGCCAGTCGTGCGCCCGCTTCGAGTTCCAGACCAGCGCGGTAACTAACCGGAATGTTGACCCGGTTATACGCACCTACGTCGTTCAACTGACCCGAAAGCACCAACTGATTTTGGTAATTCATGTAATACGCATTGGTCGTAAACGCCAGTTTCTCGGTCTGGATTTTATAACCCGCTTCGTAGTCAATTAACTTTTCAGCTTTCGGTCGACTTTCAGGGGTCGACTGCGTGTAATCATTTCGATTCGGCTCTCGCTGCCCCACGCCCACCGATACATAGGCCGTACTACGGTCGTTTATGGTGTAGGTTAGGCCCGCCTTCGGATTGAAAAAAGTAAGCTTCGCGTCCTGCTGTACGTTTTGCAGTTGACTATTGAAGCCCAGAAATGAATAATCGACGGTACGTATCTGAACATCGACAAATGCATTGAGCGGCTGGCTCACCTGATAAAATGCTTTTGCAAATAGATTGAAGTCGGTCTTTGTAGCATGGTCCTGATAATATCGTTCACGGATATTGGTATTTCCGGCTACCCGCGCCCAGATAATTTCGCCGTAGTGATCCCCTTTGTACTGGTTCCACCCGCCACCGATATTAGCCGTCAGTTTACCGAAACTGGTGTAATCGAACGAAAAAACAGTGCCGTAATAGTGATTGTCTAACCACAATCGCCGAATCAAATCGGTTTGCGTAATAGTCGAATCACCAAGAACGACATTGGGCAAGCCGTAATTACTCAGTTGATTATTTTCCCGAAATTCCTCGTAATATCCCCGTCCTTTCGTGTAGAAAAACGACAGATTGGCCCGCCAGTTTTTGCTCAACTCGTGCGAACTAATCAGTTGGTAGTTATCCTGTTGATAATTATCCGTCTGATTGTCGTAGGTGAATGAATTATACGTCCGGTTGGTTTTGAGCAAATTCTCCGGTACGCCGTTCCAGGCCTGATACGTCTTCTCCTGTCCCGAAAATACATTCAGCCGAAAAAAACTTTTTTTGGTGTAATAGCCGCCCGAAATATAAAACGACTTCAAGTCCGAGAACGCCCGGTCGATGTAGCCGTCCGAATAAATTTTCGACAGGCGGGCATCCAGCACAAAATGATTATTGATAAGCCCTGTTCCGGCCAGTACGTTCACTTTTCGCGTACCAAACGATCCGCCCGACAGGTTCACTTCGGCATAGGGCTTCTCTTCCAGTTTGTTGGTTTGAATATTGACCGACGCTCCAAACGCCCCCGCGCCATTGGTCGATGTACCCACACCCCGTTGAATCTGAACACTACTAACCGACGACGCAAAATCGGGCATATTCACAAAAAACGCTCCCTGCGATTCGGCGTCATTGTACGGAATACCGTTTAGTGTTACGTTGACCCGCGTTGCATCGGACCCGCGAATACGAATACCCGTATA
>JANPJE010000190.1:0-9921 GCA_031425355.1 Spirosoma sp.
CAAAACAAAAAACTGCCTGCATCGACTCGATGCAGGCAGTTTTTTTACTGTGTGGATATTGATTTTCTAAGCGGAGTTTATTTCTTCGTCACCCGAACCGCAATCCGGCGGTTTTGCGTGCGACCGGCTTCGGTGTCGTTCGTAGCTACCGGAAATTCGGAGCCATAGCCTTCGGCTTGAAGTCTGGATTCTGCAATGCCTAACTGAACTAACTCCGATACAACTGTATTGGCGCGGTCCTGCGATAGTGTTTTGTTAAGGTCAGCACTGCCCGTATTGTCGGTATATCCACCAATTTTGATGGCTACGTCGGGGAATGCCTTCAGAATTTCGGCTATGTTTTTGACCTCTTCTTTCGAGTCTGGCATCAGTGTCGCCTTGCCCGTGTCGAAAACTAACCGGCCAAAATTGAACCAGGATGTTTTATCAACGGCAACATTCTTATCCTCAATAAACTTGATGAGGTTGTTCTCAATGCCATTTTCAGGAACGTTCAGTTCGTAGCCCGATGGCAGTTTGCGCTTGAAGAACGCACCTAATGCCGTTGTTGCATCGCCTATCGCGCTACCTGCCGAGTCCATTGCCGCGCCCATCGAGCTGCCTGCTGAATCGGCTGCCGCAGTAACATCGGTAGCTGTGTTGTTGATACTCGTGCTCACACTGTCGGCTGCACCCTCCACGCTCGTGTTGCCATCATTGCGGCATGAACGAAGGAAATAAAACAACCCAACAGCACCAAGGGCCAGCAGGAGCCAGGGCAACCACCGATTGCCGCCACCTGACGGACGTTCGTCATCATCGACATACGTCGGTGCCGGACGCGTTATCGGAACAGCAGGAGCTGCTACGCGAGTGGTCGTATTGACTGATGGGGACGTTAAATCGCCCAATTTGCCCGATAATCCACCCAAAAAACTCAGGCCGGGAATAGCACCCAGCAACGCGCCAAAGCCCGATGGAATAGCCGATTGACTATTGGTTGACTGGCTGCTCAGTAACCCGGCTACACCCGTGACCCCCGTACCGTCATCGGCTAATTTTTTGCCCAGAACGCTCAGTAAAATCGGCCCGGCAATGCTCATCAGCGACGAAGCCGACGACTGCTTGATGCCGCTGTATGACGAAAGTGCACCAGCGATAGCAGCCGTTTTAGAGCCAAACAAACTCTGGATGATGCCAGATCCCATTGACAGCAAACCATCCGACTGCGTGCCGGACATTAACACATTACTCAACTGGCTTACCATACCCCCGGCTGGTGTAATAACATCACCTGCTGCCCGATTCGGCGACATTACTTCGCCAACCATGTCCATAATGGCACTTGTGCCGCCCGGCTCAGCCGACTTCTGCACAAGGCCACTCAAAATGGCAGGCAATGCTCCATTAAGTGCCTTTTGTGTGTTTTGCTGGTTTTCACCAAGCATCGTACTGACCTGACCAACAACGCTGTCGGTGAGGTAGTTTTTTGCTAACTCCAATAGGTTTACTGCCATAATAAATTGATTGTTAAACAGTTAGTAGTACTGATGCATTGCTTTTCGCTTTGTCGAACGAACAACTGCATCGTGGTGTCAATGTTTAAGCAGGCATACGGATGACTGATAATCGGAATTGTGAATAAACACATCGCCTGAAAGCCTGTCAGGTAACTATCTTAAACTATAGACAGGTTGTTAGACGCCCCAGACATTTTTAGTCACGATTGAGCAGACGAAATTTATTAGAGAGGGGATATTGTTAACAGACGGTTAATGTGGTGTGACCTCTGTGTCGGGACAATGTAAAGTGGTAAGGGGTAAGTTGTCAAGTAGTAAGCCGAGATAATGTATTAACATATCAATACTTACAGCTCAATAACTTATCACTTACTACTTGCCACTAAATTGATAACCGGGTGTTTCGTGTGCCCGCGATACTACGTCGGCACTGTCGGTCGTCAAAGGTTTTTTTGGTCGTCGTTCGTGATGAATGCACCGGGCAGAAAGCTACCGGCATTAAGCAGTGGCTTGCCGCAGAAATTCCTCGTGAAGCCGGACAACCTGAGGAAGCACTAACTGACGTTCGTCGTTTTCGATGACATAATCGGCGATTTGAAGTCGTTCGGCATCGCTGATCTGCCGGTCGATGATGTTGCGAATTTCCGTTTCGGAGCGGTGCGGGTCACGCTTGCGGATGCGCTCGATACGTAGCGAAATGGGTGCCTGAACAACGATGACCTTGTCGAGCGAATTGTTGGAGCCTGCCGCTTTCATGAGGGCCGCTTCTTTGATAACATAGGGTGTGTCAGCCTGTTGACTTACCCACAGTTCGGTGTCAGCAAACACACGCGGGTGAATAACGGCATTCAGTGCGGCCAGCAGTGCCGGGTCGACGAACACCTGCGAGGCTACCCAGGCGCGGTTATAACGACCCAGTTCCGTGTAGGCATTGGCGCCGAGTACGCGTCGGATATCGGCTTTCAGAATGGGGTCGTGTTCAGTAAGCCATTTAGCCCGCTCATCGGCTTCGTACACTGGAATTCCCAACGCCCGAAACACCTGACAGACAATGCTTTTGCCCGAACCAATGCCACCCGTAACGCCAATCTGGAGAGTTTTCATGAGCGAAAGACCGGGTAGCCGGTGCGATGAAAGAGCGAAACTATCCGGCAGATTTTCACTCTTTCGGTCCGGTCCGGCGTTCCGGTTCGCTCGTAAGTTGTGGCGACAGCAACTCGCCGACTTCAAAACTAACGGCAACACGCTCGGTGCTGGTATGCAGAAGTGGGTGGCGAAGCTGCGTGAGCGTAACCTCGTCGTCGTAGTTATCCGCAATGCGTTTACGCAGAATCTTCACCAGAATCGTATCCGGCAAACCCCGAACCAGCCGGGCCGGACCATCGACCTCAATGGTGCGGGGCGTCAGATTAATCACGCTGGATACCATGTATCGGGGAGCCAGATTGATGTGTGTGCTGTCGGCTACCAGCCGGATGGTTTTGGTCATGCGCCGGTCGAAACTCATGGCGAGTGTATCGGCAACGACGTAGTTGATGTGCAGTTTCTCGACATGGTCCGCTAAGGCCGCCGTCAGTGAGGGCGTATTGATTACCGTTGCCCGCAGGGGGTCGTTAACCGCGTAATCAACTGGCTCTGTTCGGAAGGGTAGCCACGAATGTCGCAACAATCCCCAGCCATCGCTCGATACGTTGACGCGCACCACCCGGGGGAGGGGCGAGGTCGGTATGAACAGGGAGTCATTGTAGACAAACCGAATCGGATACTCAACGTTGAGTGTGTAGCCGGGTTTATTCAGGGCGTTCAGAAACCAGAATAGGGCGGCTGCACTGATACAAAGTAGTGCTTTGGTGGGTTGAAACGAACGGACATGTTGGGCGGTGTTCACAAACAAAGCTATGAAAAGTGAAATGAGTGGAGTAAGTAGAATCAGTTGCGTAATAAACCGCACTTGCTTCACTTTCTACACTCATTTTCACTCAGGTTACAAAACTATTTTTTTTCCTCGTCGGCTGGTTTGACGGTTGCCTCGCGTGAAATCGAGCTTTTCTCAAACGTCAGCTTCACACCCCGGTCCACCTCGAGGGTAATGGTGGGGCCATCGACCGAGGCAATGCGACCGTGCAAACCACCAATCGTTACCACGCTATCGCCTTTTTTGAGATTCTCCACAAAGCTTTTCTGGTCTTTCTGCTTTTTCTGCTGCGGACGAATCATGAAGAAGTAAAACACACCAATGATGGCTACCCAGAGGAGCACATTATAAATCATTGAGGTGTTGGAGCCGGTTGCGGCCTGTAGTAAAATGGACAACATACGCTGGTAAGTTTATGACGTTTTGGTGGTATCGGCTTTGGAGTTCACCAATGCCTTAAATTGCAGATCGGTCATGGCCGGGTCTGTGTTGGCAAAGATGGTGATGGTTTTGCTTTGTTCACCCTGTTTGCCCCGACTATTAAACCGAACCCGCACCGACGATTTCGCGCCGGGAGCGACCGGCTCACGAGGCCATTCGGGTGTGGTGCAGCCGCAGGAAGCCATGATATTGTTGATAATCAGCGGAAATTCGCCCGTGTTGGTGAATGCAAAAACATGCTCCACGGTGTCGCCCTCAGTAAGCGTTCCGAAGTCGTAAATACCTTTTTCGGCAAAGGTGATTCTGGGCATTTTCGCCGAAGCCACTTGCTTCGATGTCTCGCCCTGCTGGCGATTATCGCAGCTAATCAGTCCAAAACCTATGCTGACTACGGCAATCGTAAGCAGCCAATTTTTAACCTGCATTTCTAAAAAAGTTATACAGTTGTAGCGTTGTAGAGTTGTGAAGTTGTCTGACCAAACTATACAACTGTATAACTTTACAACTTTGTTAATCAGGCGTTTTGTTGTTTAATCTGGGCCATGAGCCGGTCTACGTCTTCCAGCAAACGTTCTGCTTTTTTTCGAGCTTCATTGACTACGCGCTCTCCTTCGTTTTTTGAGGAGTTTTCGGGCAAATCGGATGATTTGCCTAGATCGTCAAGTAGCTGGTTGATCTGCTCACGGTATTTCGATAATCGAAATGACAGCCGATCACGGGTAATTTTGCCCTTGTCGGGTGCATACAGCAAGCCAAACGCGGAGCCGACCGCGATGCCAGTCAGCAAAAAAGTTATATCACGTCCAATTCTGCTCATTTTAAAAAACAGTTTGTGGTTTGAGGTTTACAGTTTGAGGCTGGCTAAGGCACCCGTATCCAACCGTAAACCATAACCTGTAAACTCCTTTATTTATTATCCAGCAACCCACGCCCGCTTTTACGCAGACGGCCCGAAGTCTGTAATTTCTCGGAGAGGTTATCTAAAATTCCGTTGACAAACTTACCGCTTTTGGGCGTACTGTATGCCTTTGCCAGTTCAATATATTCGTTAATCGTCACTTTAACCGGAATATTTGGGAAACCAAGTAACTCACAAACAGCTAATTTAAGGATGATTTTGTCGAGCATCGCCACCCGCTCAACGTCCCAGTTTTGAAGTTGATCGGACAGAAGTTGCTCGTAATCAGCGTCATTGTCAACCGAGTTTTCAAAGAGCGTGTTTAAGAACAATTCATCTTCTTCCCAGTCGTCGGTGAGGGGTTCGAGTTGCAGACCCGCCGGACTTTGGGCCGATTTGATCGTTCGGATGGCTAGGCCCCGCACCACTTCGCTGTTTTCAGCCCAGCTCAGATCAATTTCAGCTAAGTGGTCACGAATGATTTCATGCTTGAATATCAAGGTTCTAAGCACGTATTGTGCCAATGCCTGGTCTTCGTCGGCAGTATGCGTTTTTTGTTCGCAGTAAGTCCGGTACGTATCATCGGCTTTTAAGGCCTCGCGCAGTGCCTTACGAACAAAGCCCAGATCTTCGGTCCAGGAAATGCCGTGCCGGAGGGCCTCGTTCCGCAGAGGCTGGTGTTCGGCCAGTGCTTTGACAACGGTATTATCATTCAGCGTTGACTCGAATGGAAAAGGTGTTTCGTCAACGTTGCGGTGAACCCGTTCCCGGTCAACATCGGCGGCATGACCGAGTTCGATCAGGAGCGATAGAACGAGCAGATAATCGTCGTATATACCATTTACTTGCTTGAGCAGCATCTGGGCGAGGTGCTGGCGGTCTTTTTTTGCACGAATCTGGTAGAACAAATAACCGTCATTGGCTGCTTTGAGTACACTTTTTGGGGCGTCGTCGTCCTGAGCAGGCTGATTGGCTTTGATCGCTTCCCCGAACAGCAGTCCGGCGAGTTTTCGATAGCCCTCAAGCTGATGCTTATCCTGCGGCAACATCGAATTCAGATCGGGTTGGAAGAGGTCATTGATGCCGTCGAGGGCTAATTGCTGATTGGAGAATTTGGCCTGCTGAAGGGCGTATAACGCCTGCATGACCTTTATTCGGAGTAGTCGCCTGTTGAGCATCCCGCCTAAGTCTATTTGCTACCGGTAAGAAAAGAACTGCTTGAAATCGGGTGCAAAATTACGGCTTTTTCGGCGAATGGACAAGGGATAATGCTAAAGTATAGGTTGTTACTCAATACCTTTAAAAGTTACTAAATAATATAAATTAATAATTTGTCTATGTACTTTTTGCGTATTTTATTTGACAAATTTTATTAATCTCATAGTTATATCCACCATTTGTCTCATTACCTTATGTTGAATCGATTCGCTCTCATTTTTGTCGTGTTTACCTGCTTCTGCGTACAATCGATACAGGCTCAGGAAGTCATAATGAATCAGTCAATCCTGAATATGCACCAGAACAAGGTATCAAGTGCTCTGATTGTGAATAAGATACGTGCTTCCAATACCAACTTTGATGTGTCTACCAGTGGACTGCTTCAACTGTTGGGTGCCAAGTTGAGCGACTCCGTTGTTGAGGCTATGATGCAGTCGACAACAATGACCGACATACTAACCAATGTCGATATTATTAATCTCCGGGAAGCCAATATGTCACGGAGATTGATGACCCAAAAGATAAATGGGTCGCGGGCACAGTTTGATATGACGACAAGTGGAATGATTCAGTTGAGAAACGGTAAAGTACCCGACGCCATTCAGAAAATAATGATGGTAGCGCCTTATGCCCGGTCAACCGACAAACCAATAAATAAATCGACGGGATACTCAACTAACGTCAATGCCAGATCAACGGCGCAGTCGTCATTGCCGAAGGTGGACATGAACGACAGAAAAGGGACGCTGTGTGCGACATGGACGGACAAATTCACCAAAAAAGAAGTTACGGTGTCCCGTGTGATTCTGCGTGGAACGAAAGCCAGCAACATCTTACTCGGCCGTGGTGCGTCGACCATTGCCGGTGTTGAAGATATGGAGGTAACTCTTTTGTTCCGAAGGGATAACCAAAATACTGTGCTCATTATGTATGCTACAAAGCCCGGAGCGCACAATCTATTAGTTCAACGTAACAAAACACTCATGTTTCTGATGGACGATGAGTCCGTTATAGAGTTCAAGCCTATCGTGGATTCTGAGTACGGATATGAGTTCGATTATAGCAGCTTTAGTGTAGACTCAAAACTGTGTGTTTATTACAGCATAACCCGGGAGCAACTCCATATCCTGACCAGAAAACTGGTAAAAAATTACCGGTTAAATACGTACAATCGTCATAACAACGAAGATACTGTTAACGAATCCCGTGCCGAGCAGGTGCAGGTAGCTGCCCGTTGCATGCTCAATGAAGTGACCGCGATCCGCAAATAGCCGCTCAATAAGCCCGGTATCTGCGCTACGTTGTTCTGCAACTTTTCACCCGTTTGGGCGGTTACGAACGAAACGCGTTGGCTGTCCTGTGAAAGCACTTTCCCATCTAAATAAATACCTTCTCAAGTATAAGTGGCACCTGATTCTGGGAACGGTTTTTACCATAATCTCGAATCTCTTCGGCATTTTTCCGGCACAATTGGTTCGTTACGCCCTCGACCTGGTACGCGAAACACTCGATGTGTATTATCTGTACGACAAATCGCCCCTGCAATCGGCTCTGTATGACGTGTTTGCCCTCAGTATTTTGCTGTTCGGCGTACTCACGCTTATCCTGGCGTTGCTGAAGGGATTCTTCCTGTTTCTGGTCCGTCAGACGCTCATCGTCATGTCGCGACACGTTGAATATGACCTCAAAAACGAGATTTATAATCACTACCAGACCTTACCGCTTAGCTTCTACCGCCAGCACAATACCGGCGATTTGATGGCCCGGATTTCGGAAGATGTGAGCAAGGTCAGGATGTACGTCGGGCCGAGCATCATGTACGGCGTCAACCTGATTGTGCTGTTCATTCTGGTCATTACGTACATGGTCAGCATCAACGCGCGACTGTCGCTATATGTGCTATTGCCGCTGCCGATTCTGTCCGTAGCTATTTATATTGTCAACAACATTATCATTCGGCGGTCGGAGGAAATTCAGCGGTCGTTGTCGCGTCTTTCGACTTATGTGCAGGAGGCTTTTTCGGGGATTCGGGTGCTGAAAGCGTTCGTTCAGGAGGATAATTCGGCGGCAAAATTTGAGCTGGAGAGCGACGAATACCGTAACAAATCGCTGAGCCTGACGCGCGTCGATTCTCTGTTTTTTCCTATCGTCGCCATTCTGGTCGGGCTCAGTAACGTACTGGTTATTTTTGTGGGCGGACAGGAAATCATAGCGGGCCGATTGACGCCCGGTAACATTACCGAGTTTATCCTCTACGTGAATATGCTGACATGGCCCGTGATGGCACTCGGCTGGACCACCAGCCAGACCCAGCGGGCGGCTGCTTCGCAGGATCGCATCAACGAATTCCTGAATATCAAAACCGATATCGTTTCTAAAAAGAACCTCCAGCACACGATCAACGGCGATATTGAGTTCAGAAACGTTCGGTTCGTTTATCCGGATTCGGGCATTGAGGCCATTAAAAACTTCTCGATGCGCGTTCGGGCGGGCGAAACAGTCGCTATTCTGGGTACAACCGGTTCCGGCAAAAGCACACTGGCGAACCTGCTCACACGCATGTACGACGTAACGTCGGGCGAGATTCGAGTGGACAACATACCGCTCAAAGACTACAACCTGACTTCATTGCGCGAGCAGATGGGGTACGTACCGCAGGATGTATTTCTTTTCTCCGAAACCATCAGCAATAACGTTCGTTTCGGAAAGCCCGACATGCCTCAGGAGCGTGTCGATCAGGCTATCCGCGACGCCGATCTGTACCAGAACGTACTGGAGTTTCCGGAGCAGTTTGAAACGCGCGTGGGCGAACGGGGTGTTACGTTATCGGGTGGGCAGAAGCAACGGTTAAGCATTGCCCGTGCCATTGCCCGCGACCCGAAGATTTTAATTTTGGACGATTGCCTTTCGGCGGTGGACACGAATACTGAAAACATCATTCTCAACAACCTCCAGCGCATCATGGCCGACCGCACGTCGGTGGTGATTTCGCACCGTGTTTCGTCGGCCAAACTCGCCGATCACATCATCATGCTCGACGACGGCAACATTATCGAGCAGGGCACCCACAACGACCTCCTATCCCGCAACGGCGCGTACCGCGAACTCTACGAAAAGCAGTTGCAGACGGAAGAGGCTTAAGGGTGACGGTTTATAGTTTACGGTCTACAGCGGTCCGTTGCTACGATGAACGACCACGTATGGAGCTACTTTAACCCATCTAATTTAAAAGGAATAGCCAGATTATATTTTACGTTGACGGGCCGACCGGACTGTTTTCCGGGTACCCAGTTTGGCATACTTTTTAATAAGCGCACAGCTTCCTCGTTCGTCCCAAATCCACGGTCTTTCAGGACATTTACATCCCGAATGCTGCCGTCTTTCGTCACGATAAAGGAAACCAATACGTTACCCCGAATCTTTTTGTTGAGAGCGGCTTCCGGATAGCGTAAATTCTGGCGTAGGTAGCTGTTCAGTTCCGTGGGTCCGCCGGGGAAGCTTGGCGGCACTTCACACACCGTAAAAATTTCCTCTTCAATTGGGTCCTGCTCTCCGGTCGTTTGCGCCAATGTAGTTCCCGAACTGCTGTGAGCGGAAAATTCGGGGCAATTTTGAAGAAATTTCTTCGGGAAACTTCTCCGGCCCAGAAAGTAAATGATCTTTCTGTAGTCGCTGCAAGCCTCATCCGTTTGGCCAAGCTGCTGTTCGATATTGGCTCGTTGCAGATAGAGTTTATCGCTGTAGGGATTACGCCGGATCAGCTCATCGACTATCCTGAGCATCTGTTTGTACTCCTTTTTCTGGGAGGCCGAACTCAACTCGTTTACGTAATACGCATCGTCGCGTACATCGAGACTAACCCGCGAGTGGTAGCCGACTACGACAATTTCGTTCAGAATGAAATCAGGCTTGACGGCTTCCACATAAAAGTCTTTATCCCCTGATCCATC
>JANPJE010000191.1:0-6528 GCA_031425355.1 Spirosoma sp.
CTGAGCCTGCCCATGTTCCCGACGCTGACGGATGAAGAACAGACGTTTGTGATTGAGTCGGTTAAGGAGTTCGTGGGCGCATGAGCAACGTAGCGATTATTACGGCGCGGGGCGGCAGCAAGCGCATTCCCCGCAAAAATATCCGGCCTTTTCTGGGAAAACCCATTATCGCTTATGTCATCGACGCGGCTTCGCAATCGGGCTTGTTCAATGAGGTGATGGTATCAACGGACGATGCCGAAATTGCGGACATTGCCCGCCAATACGGCGCGTCGGTTCCGTTTTTTCGCAGCGCCGAAACCGCCGATGATTTTGCCACGACTGCCGATGTTCTGACCGAAGTAATAGCCCGTTATGAACAGCAGGGGCAGGTTTTTGATTATGCCTGTTGCCTATATCCGACTGCTCCGTTCATTACGTCCGACTTACTGAATCGTGCATTTTCAACCCTGATCGAAAAGCAGTTTGACACGGTATATCCGGTTCAACCATTCAGTTTCCCTACTCAGCGGGCGGTGCTGCTGCGCGATTCAAAAGTGCAGTGGTTTCAGCCCGAACATGCCCTGACCCGCTCGCAGGATTTGGAACCGGCGTATCACGATGCGGGGCAATTTTACTTCTTTAACGTAGCAACATTTCGGCAAAGTCATCGCCTGATTACCGACAATTCGGGTGGCATCGTCATCTCCGAACTGGACGCACATGACATTGATACTGAAGTAGATTGGGCAGTGGCGGAGATGAAATACAGAATGAAAAAATAGATTTTCGTGGACTAAGTATCTTCCTACGACCGAAGAACCAAACTACTCTGATACCTGTTACGTAACAAGTAACAGTCATTCTACTCTATTCAAACAAATACAACATGAATGAAAAAATAAGCATCGTATTTAAATACCCTGACTGATGATTGATTCGTTTTCGCACAAAGGACTTCAAAAGTTCTTTGAGAAAGGCGATGAGTCTGGTTTGCCGGCTCAACAGATTGTTAAGATTCGTTCGATTCTTGCGCAACTAAATCAAATTAGCAAACCCGGCGAAATGGATTTTCCTGGCTCTAACTTTCATCCTCTGAAAGGAAATCGGAAAGGAGTATATGCGGTTAGTGTGACAGCGAATTACAGAATTACATTTAGATTTAATAAACAGAAAGGTTTTGCTTTTGATGTGAATTACGAAGACTATCATTAGCTCACTGAAATAGTATAAGATTTACAATATAGTAAGCTATCCGTGAGGATACATAGAATATATGAGCAACATGCACAATCCTCCACATCCAGGTATAACGCTAAAAGTGTTGTATTTAGATAATGTGGGCATGACGGTTACCCAGTCGGCTGAGGCTTTAGGTGTCAGTCGTAAAACACTGTCTCAGATTATTAATGGTCACGCAGGCATTAGTCCTCAAATGGCAATTTTGCTTTCGCAGGCATTTCCCAACACGACACCCCAACTTTGGTTGAATATGCAACAACAGTATGATTTGTGGCAAGTTCAGCAAAAGCCCTTGCCAGCTATTATACCTTTCATCTCTATAAATAGAATTTCTTCCAGAGTTTAAGCGCATGAAAGAACTCATGGCCTACTGTGAATAAGGTGTTTCTCCAAACATGAATAAACTTCTTTTCCGCGCGGACGGCAACGCCCAAATTGGTCTTGGGCACGTTATGCGGTGCCTTGCGCTGGCCGACATGCTGAAGAATGAATTTTCAATGCGGTTCGCACTCATTGAGCCAACCCCAGAAATTTGTTCGCTGCTTATTCAGAATGGTATCGCGGTTATTGACCTTTCGGATTCAGACCATAGGACAGGCTTTCTATCGCTGATTGAACCCGATGACATTGTCGTTCTCGATGGCTATTCGTTCAATGCCGTCTATCAGGAGGAGATTCGTTCTCACGCCCGAAGATTAGTTTATATCGATGATTTAAGCCGGGCGTATCAGGTAGCAGATGCAGTCATTAATCACGCGGGCGGAGTTACCCAAACAGACTATAAGTCGGCACCGTACACCCATTTTTACTTAGGCCCACACTATGCCCTGCTGCGCCCGGAATTTTTGCGGCCCAGCGTGGATGCGCCCGGCCTGGATACGCCTGCCGTAGATATGGGTGTGGTGAAGTCGCCGGAAGGCTTCGGGCAAGCACCTGCCAATGGTCCCATTTTTGTCAGTATGGGCGGGGGTGATCTATTCAATACGTCGTTGCAGGTGCTCGAAGCCATTCTGGAGACGGGCATCTCCTCGCTCATTCGCGTTGTTCTGGGTCCGTTTCACCCCGACCGTGCCGCCATTGAAGCGTTCCGGAATCAACTCCCGAACCTGACGATTCTGCAAAACCTAACCGCCAAACAGATGGCGCACGAAATTCAGCAATGCAGTCTCGCCATCACGGCCTGTAGTACGATTGCGTATGAAATTTGCGCCATAAATCGACCGCTGATTGCCGTTGTCACGGCTGATAACCAAAGTCGGCTGGCGCAGTTTCTGTCTACTGAGAAGCTGGCGATTTCGGTCAATTTCCCTAAACTGCTGAGCCGTTTACACCCGTCAATGGAGTTAGAGACGGCCCTTAAACTGGAAATTATGCTGTTTCAGTTCTCGTCTGGTACTGTAACCGAAACACTGGCCAATCAGCGTCGGTTTTTCGATGGCCGCTCACCCGAACGATTTCGCACATTATTTCGGGAATTAAGTACGTAATTCGGTCCGACGTTTGCGCTACGACCATGCTTACCTACCGAACTGCCCAACCCGCTGATGCCCGGCTTTACTTCGATTGGGCCAACGACCCCGACACCCGCCAACAGTCGTTCAACTCAGCACCGATTTCGTTAGAGACGCATACAGGCTGGTTCACGCGTAAATTAGCCGATCCGAACGCGCTACTACTTGTCTTTTCAAACGAAACAGGGCAACCCGTGGGGCAGGTGCGTTTCGAACGGACACCGGTTGCTGATATGCCCGACGAAATCATCATTGGCATCTCGGTCGACGCTAAACAGCGTGGCAAAGGAATAGCCGTTCAGCTTATTCAGCAGGGTTGTACTATCTGCCGGAAACGGTGGGGTGCGGTCACGATTCATGCCTACATCAAGCCCGAAAATCAAGCGTCGGTGCGGGCCTTCGAGCGGGCTGGTTTCAAATTGTCGGGCGAATGCGGTAAATTTGGGGTATCCGGATACGATACGCCGTGTTTGCTTTACCTTAAAACCTTATGAGGCTGTCCGAGCCAGGCATGTTGGGCATGGTTTTAACTATGTTCGAGTGTTATCCGGTCTCCGAACGGTGTAAAGCAATTAGTCAAACTGGCTGTACCGGTCAGAGACCGGATAACACCCGAGCGTAGTCTGGAGACTACGCTCAACGAGGACGACGCTCAACGAGACGACGCCGAACGAGTTTAAACGATTATGACAAAAGACCAACCGATTCAGGTTGCCCAGTATACCATCAGCCCGGTGCACCGGCCGTTTGTTATCGCCGAGATGTCGGGCAATCATAACCAGTCGCTGGAGCGTGCGCTGGAAATCGTGGATGCCGTTGCTAATGCCGGTGCCCACGCCCTCAAACTCCAGACATACACCCCCGATACGATAACGTTCAATGGCGCTTCAGAAGAGTTTTATATCCGGGATGCCAAATCGCTCTGGGCCGATAAGAATCTGTATAAACTCTATGAACAGGCCTACACGCCCTGGGAGTGGCACAAACCGATTTTCGAGCACGCCAAAAAGCGCGGCATGATTGCGTTCAGTTCGCCTTTCGATAACACAGCGGTCGATTTTCTGGAATCACTCGACGTACCACTTTACAAGATTGCGTCCTTTGAAAACACCGACCATATCCTGCTTAAAAAAGTAGCGCGAACGGGTAAGCCGGTCATTATGAGCACGGGCGTAGCGTCGGTTGCTGACCTCGATGAGTCCGTAAAAACCCTTCGGGCAAACGGCTGCAAAGACCTTATTCTGCTCAAATGCACAAGCACCTACCCGGCCACTCCCGAAACCACGAACCTGTACACGATTCCGCACATGCGGGAATTGTTCGATGTTCCCGTTGGCCTTTCCGACCATACGATGGGCATCGGGGCGGCTGTGGCGGCTGTGGCGTTGGGCGCGGTCGTACTCGAAAAACACGTAACGCTGCGCCGGGCCGATGGGGGTGTTGATTCGGCGTTTTCGCTGGAACCCGACGAGTTAAAAAACCTTGTTATCGAGACCGAGCGGGCGCATTTGGCTTTGGGCCAGGTCAGTTACACACTCATGCCGAAAGAGGCCAAAAGCCTGCAGTTCAAACGGTCGCTCTATGTCGTTCAGGACATGAAAGCGGGCGACCCGTTCACGCCTGATACGGTCCGCAGCATCCGCCCGGCCAACGGCCTGCATACCCGTTATTACGACGACATTATCGGCAAAACCGCCACGCAGGATATTCAGGCAGGCACAGCGTTGGACTGGAATTTAATTGCGAATGAGTGAATGGGTATAATCAAACGGCAAACCATTCAGAGTTCACTTTACGCCTATGCGGGCGTTGCCGTTGGCTTTCTGACGCAGGGAATCTGGTTTCCAAATCTATTCAGTACGGAGCAGGTTGGCTTGCTGACGCTGCTCATTTCGCTGGCGCAGGTGCTGGCACAGGCATCTAATTTGGGGTTGAACGGCGCGGGCGGGCGGTATTTTCCGTATTTCCGCAACGCCGAAAAGCAGCACAACGGCTATCTGCTCATTGCCAGCCTGACTACGCTCGCTGGCTTCAGTCTGTGTGTGCTGGCGTTGTGGCTGGCGCGGCCCTGGGTTGTCGATTTCTACCAGAAAGACTCGTCTCTGTTTGTCGAATACTATTACCTGCTTATTCCCCTGACCCTGTTTACGGTTTATTTCACCGTCTTCGACAATTACGCCCGCCTGCTCTACGACCCCGTTACGGGAACGCTTTTGCAGCAGTTTGTCCAGCGCGTATTGATTCTGCTGGCGGGTGGTTTGTACTGGCTTGGCCTGGTTACATTCCCGCAATTTCTGGGCGTATGGCTGCTGGCTTTCTTTGTGCCGCTGGTACTTATCATCATCAGCGTTGCCCGCGACGAAGCCTTGTTTTTTAGCCGGAAATTTGTATCGCTCGATGCTGCCCTGCGCCGAAATCTGACGCGCTACGCCGGACTGACGCTCACCTCGGCCCTCTCGACGCAGATTGTCTGGACAATTGATAAAGTGATGATTAACAGCAAACAGGGCTTAGGCGACACAGGTATTTATGGCACCGCGTCGTACTTTGCGGCTGTCATTGCTATTCCGGCAACGGCTTTATATAAAGTTTCCGGTACGCTCATTGCCGAATCGTGGAAGACTAACGACCTAAAGAACATTGCTACTATTTATCGAAAAAGCTGCCTGAATCAACTGATTGCGGGCTGTCTGGTTTTTGTGGGCGTAGCGGCCAATCTGCCGAGCGTATTTCGCTTTCTACCAGCCAGTTATGAAGCAGGCTACTACGTTATTCTATGGCTTGGGCTGGGCAAACTTATCGACATGGCAACGGGCGTGAACGGTATTATTATGAATACATCCCGTTATTACGCCTACGATACATTGTTTTTCGTCGCACTCATTTTCATTACCATTGCGGCTAACCAATACCTCATTCCCCGTTTCGGTATCAACGGAGCGGCAATGGGGGCCGCGTTGGCAACCATGCTCTATAACCTCGACCGGACGATTTTCGTCGGGTTTGCGTTCAGGATGCAGCCGTTTACCTGGCGAAATTTGGTTGTTATCGTACTGGGTCTCCTTGTCTGGTGGATATCGGTACAACTTCCGTATCCAGACGCTGGTGCATCGCAATGGCAGTTTGTCGTTGACATTGCCTGGCGGTCGTCGTTGATTACTACCCTATTCGGCGGGGCCGTTTTAGCCTTGAATCTGTCGTCCGATATTAACCAGACGGTGGTGGGATTGCGGAAGCGAATTTTAAAATAGTTTGTGGTTTACGGTAGGCTGACGCGTTTTTGTGCCAGCCCACTGCAAACTCTAAGCCAATACCATAAACCTTTCACCCATGTGGGTTTTTCGTTTTTTGTTTACCGAAACCGCCCGGCTGATCCGCTCGGCCGAAGGGCGTCGGTTGTTATGGCTGGCTCTGCGCTATGGTGGGAAGCCGCGGAATCAGCCTGTCGATGTCCTGTTCGGGACGTACCGGTTTCGGGTGCCCGATGCGCTGTCGTTCGTGTGGCAGTTTCGGGAGATTTTTGTAGATGAGTTTTACCGATTCGACACCAAGAATTCAAATCCGGTAATCTTCGATTGCGGCACCAACATCGGTACAAGCGTCGTGTATTTTCGGCAAGCGTATCCCAACGCGCGCATTGTGGCCTTTGAAGCCGATGAACAGATTAGCGCGACCTTGCAGGAAAATCTGCGAACGAACCGAATTTCGGGCGTTGAAGTGATCACAAAAGCGGTTTGGACGAATGACGAGGGTATCTGGTTTGGCAGCGATCAGGCAGATTCGGCATCGATTTTCT
>JANPJE010000192.1:0-29849 GCA_031425355.1 Spirosoma sp.
CTGGCGCTACGTACCGGAATGAAAACCTGGAAAAAATTATTGTTCACAATACCCCCTGCATTGGCCCAAACCGTTCGCCAGGAGCCGGTGTTGTCCAGAAACTGAACGGTGAGCGAATCGCCCGCCTGACGGCTTAATGAATCGCCTGGATCGGGTAACTCGCCCAAACCCTTGGCCTGCCAGTAGAAACTTAAATAGACAGAATCTGCCGCCGACAGGCCCGCTAAGTTGATGGGCAACGACGCTAACGTATCGGTATATCCCTGCGACAGCGGTGAATTCAATACGTATGGCCGACCGTTGGCTCTCAGCCCGTCAAACGTAGCGATATTGACGGTTGGATGATTGATCGCCATCGTATTGTTAATATACACGCCACTCCCCGATTGCCAGCGGGCCGGGTCAAGTTGCCCGGGCGCGGTCGAAAAATCGTCAAAAAAAGGTAGTGTCAACCGCGTTTGTGCCACGCTTACTAACGCTGATAACGAAAAAAATAACAGCAGAAAACTGCGTCGCCAATGTCTGGCAAACGAGGTAGACAACGTATTGATTAAGGCAATTCTCATCTGGTAACTGGGCCGGATATGGGGTTTACTGGTCCGATTCAATTGGCCCCACGATCCATAAATCCATTGTTTCGCCAACGCGGATGCGCTCCCCAGATCGGGATTCGGGCCGTTGCTTAACCACCGTACCGACTTCCTTTTCGGGGTCTTCAACGGAAATCTTCGTACCAACCTTCAGATTCGACCCGCGAATGGCCGCTTCGGCTTCATCGAGGGGCAATCCTACAACGTTCGGAATCTCAAACATCGTACTTCCTAAGCCATCGCCCACTTCAAGATCAATCTGGGCACCCTTTGGCACGGGTGTTCCAGGGGCAATTTCCCGCCCGTTGTAGAGTTGCCGAAGAACGGCATTTTTCGCTACGTCGGGCACGTACGTCGGGTCGCCACTGACCAGGTCCAGCGACCTCAGATTCAGTTCGGCACTGCGGAGCGTCAGGCTGACAAGGTTGGGCATTTGCACCATCGGAGCGACGCGCTTGGTGACAGTCACGTATATTTTACGCCCTTCTTTCACCTTTGCGTTGGCGCGTGGGTACTGCTGAATAACAGTCAGCGGTTGCGCTCCAGCCACGAACGTACAGTCACTGACTTCGTAGCGCAGGTCCCGGTCGTCGAGCAGGTTCTGCATCTCGTCGAGGCTTTGGCGCGTTACGTCGGGCACGGTAATTGTTTGACCGTGGTTGGTTGTAAAGGGCAGATACAGAAAGAAAAACGCCAGAAATAAGGCAGCCAGCAAGGCCAGAATAATGCCAATATGAATCAGCAGGTCAGAAAAGGAGCGGGTGCTGATTTTAGCCATCCGTAATGATGAAATAGTGGAATAGGTGGAGTGAGTAACCTGTATGTAGCCTGTATGAAATGGGCGGAGTTCGTCTGATTGATTTACTTACTGCACTTATTTTCTCTACTGAACTCACTACAAAGTAACAGAATCCTAAAGTGCCTACCGATAACCCGACAACATTTTTTTAATGTATTTGCCTACAATATCGAACTCAAGATTGACTACATCGCCAACGTGGAGGCTCCGAAAATTAGTATGTTCATACGTGTACGGAATAATCGTCACCCGAAAACGGTCGTCTTCTGAGTTGAAAACGGTCAAACTAACCCCATTGATACAAATGGACCCTTTCTCGACTGTTACGTTCCGATTGGCGGGGTCGCTGCCTGTATCGTACCGAAAATCAAATAGCCAACTACCGTCCATATCCTGCACATTGGTACAAATACCGATCTGATCGACGTGCCCCTGAACGATGTGTCCATCGAAACGACCGGTGGCGGGCATGCAGCGTTCGAGGTTGACGTGGTGGCCGGGCTTAAGCTGGCTCAGGTTTGTTTTTCGTAACGTTTCGTCAACCGCAGTTACGGTATAACTGCCATCAGCAACGCTGGTAACGGTCAAACAAACGCCATTGTGACTGACGCTCTGGTCAATTTTCAGTTCGGGTGTCAGCAACGAGTCAATACGAAATGTCAGATTGGTGCCTTCCGATTCGATACCCGACACGAGGCCGGTCGTTTCAATAATACCTGTAAACATTGGTAGTTGATAAAGTGGTGATTAAGCGTACCCACGGGCTTCAGCCCGTGATTTGTTGTTAATACGTTTAAATCAAGGGCTGAAGCCCGTGGGTACGTTTCATAGGTACGGTTACTTCCTGACTACCATAAACAGCGAACTGCCAAAGGGGGTTCGGCGAAACAGTTTTTGCTCGGCCCGGACAAGTTTATATAACGTTTCGTTCAGCCATGCACCGGGCAGATACACATCCGACTGTACGTCTTCCTGTTTACGCCAACCGAGTTTCAGTTGCAGACGCTGCCACTGTCGCATCATCAAAATCAGGGGCGACAGTGCGAAACTCCAATACGTAGCGAACCCGACCTGCAACCCAGCTTTGGGCAGCAATTGCTTAAAATCGGCCAGAACAAACCGCCGGGTACTGCCCACAGCTACGTCGTGCTGGCCGCTGAAGACGTTGAAGGCGTTGTTGTTACTCACCAAAATACCATTTGGCTTCAACCGATAACTGAGATTAGTAAGCAAACGCGGCAGTTCTGAATCGGCAAAGTAGCAGAATACATCATTACAGATAACCGCATCATATTGAATGGCTGGCTCGAAATCAGCGAGGTCATTCAGATCAACCTGAACGACAGAAATCTTCCGTTCATGACAAAACGCGACGGCGTCTGGCGCTCCATCCACACCCCGAAGGTTTGTGTAACCCCGCTGACGCAAAAAATCCAGCAGACCGCCCGTACCGCAGCCTGCATCTAAAATATCGATATCTTTTCGGTCACCAAAGTGCTGATGCAGAGCCGATTCGACGCGTTCGTGCAAACTGCGATACCACCACAGTTGCCCTTCGAGCCGAAACATTTTTTCGTTCTCTTCTGCGTTCATGGTCAGGACAAATAGCTCTTTTTAGGCGTTGGAGGGCTTTTCTCGACATAGGCCGGTAAACCGCTGTGAGCCATGAACAATTTACCTAAATACTCACCCAATACGCCCAAAAAGAGTAGTTGAATACCCAACCCGGTAACAATCGCCCAAACGACAATCACCCATCCCGGAACAGCGAACGTATCGCTTAGCCCCCCAGCCAGCAGTAGAGGTCCACCGAGCAATCCCATGCCAAACAGGGTGGCTCCAACTACCGTGAACAGGCGAATTGGCCAGAGTGAATAGCCAATGAATACGTTCAGAAACAGCGATATAAGTTTATAAAAGGTGTAGTTCGAGCGGCCTTCGGCGCGTGAATTATGAGGCACTTCTACACTACCAACGTTGCGCGTTACACGAAAAATCAATCCGTCGATATATGGATATGGTCCGCTATAGCGAATAATTTCATCCACAACCTCGCGCCGGATTAGCTTAAAACTCGATAGATACAGATCCTTCGGCTTGCCAATCGAATAGGTAGTCAGGCGGTTAACGAACCAACTGCCCACGTTCCGGAACCAATGATGTTTTTTTTCCGTGTACCGGCTGTACACAACATCGAAATCACCCGTTTGCGCTGTTTTCAAGAGTGTCAGGATGGCTTCGGGCGGGTTTTGAAAATCGTCGTCAATAATCGCTACGTACTGACCGGTGGCATGATTAAGGCCGCACAATACCGCATTGAATTCGCCGAAATTACGACGCAGCGAAACAAAATTGATCGTATCATATTGATTTTCAATACGTTGACAAACCGCTTCTGAGCTATCGGCACTCCCGTCGTTGACCAGCACAATCTCGAACCGTTCACCGGCCAAACACGTCTGCAATCGCTCGACCAACGGGCCGATGGTACGTTCACTGTTGTAGACAGGTATGACGACGGAAAGCTGCATAAGGCGAATAAGTGGCCGGAGTGGACTAAGTTAATTAGCCGCCATATTGATTTATCATCTCGATAATATACGTCACTTCCTCATCGGTCAGTGTTGGATTGAGCGGCAGGCTGATGACTTCCCGGTGCAACTGCTCCGAAATGGGGAGTGACAGATGAGCAAACGATGTGTAAGCCTGCTGCTGATGGGGCGGAATCGGGTAATGTACGTCTGTGCCAATGCCCCGTTCGTGGAGGTAGGTTCGCAGAGCGTCACGTTGGGGGTGCCGGATAACAAACAAATGCCAAACATCCTGGTCAATCTGGTCAGCGGGCGGAAGCGTTACGTGGGGGTTTTTCAAGCCTGTCAGATAGCGTCGCGCCAGCGTTCGTCGGCGTGTATTTTCCTGATCGAGCAGGGGGAGTTTAGCCGATAATATAGCCGCCTGAAGTTCATCCAAGCGGCTGTTGTGTCCGGCATACTCATTCACATATTTCTGCACAGAACCGTAGTTTCGTAAGGCACGCAGTTTCTCGGCCAGGGCATCGTCGTTGGTGGTAATGGCACCGGCATCACCCAAAGCACCCAAATTTTTGCTGGGATAGAAACTCCAGCCAGCGGCATCACCCAAATTGCCAGCACGTTCGTCCTGATACACGGCACCATGCGCCTGAGCGGCATCTTCAAGTATCTTCAGTCCGTAACGCTGGGCCAGTGCATTGATCGGAGCCATATCGCAGCAGCGACCGTACAGATGGACCGGCAGGATGGCTTTCGTACAAGGTGTTATGAACCGCTCAATGCGCTTATAGTCAAGTAGATACGTATCAGGATCAGGCTCGATAAAAACGGGAGTCAGCCCGGCGTGGGTAATACTTATCACCGACGCGATGTACGCGTTTGAAGCTACAATCACCTCACTCCCCGCCGGAAATTCCCAGGCTTTCAACACCAGCGTGAGGGCTTCGAGGCCGTTGGCAACACCAATGCAATGGCGCGTCTGGCAATACGTAGCAAACTGGTTTTCAAAGGCTTCAACCTCACAACCTAAAATATACCAGCCTGATGCGAGAACCCGATTAATGGAGGTTTCAATAGCGGCCTGATGCGACTCATTAACCCGCTTTAAATCCAGAAAAGGGATCATTCTGAATCGGCCATTATTGCCTTAGCAATCCGTTGGCTGTTGGGATATGGCTCATAAATGTAATCTTCCTTAGCATATGGCTCATTGGAGACAACAAGCAGGATAGCATCTGACGAGAACTCGTCCATTGTGTGCCAGTCTTCAGGTTCGAGCACTAAGCACTGGCGAGGGGAATTCAGGAGAAATGTACTTTCTTCTTTTCCATTATGGTTATACACACGACAACTACCACTCAGGCAAATGAGCGCGTTCCAGGCGCGATGGTGCCGGTGTCCCGCCCGCACCGTCTGACCGGCTTCATAAATATAAAAAACCCGCTGAATCACGCCGGGAATAATGCCTTCAAAAACAGTTAAATTGCCCTTGCTGGACTCAAATGTTTTCAATTCGTATAGTTCGGCCATATGGTGGTTGAGTATTAGTAAAAAAAACAGAACAGAGACGAATCGCTCCTTTGGGTAAGAGATGAACTGCTTTTAAGGTTTAAAGTTATCAAAATACGCCTGAAAATGGCAAGCCAATATGAGTAAAACTACTTAACGTACTTGTATTCTTGTTCATTGTTACGCCATAACTTCACGAAAACAGCGAGTCCGTACTAACAATCAATGATCGACTAATACGTTGACTATCAGAAATATAGCTGTAAAAATAAAACTATAATCGTTGCGTACAAATTAGTTGTAGCTCTTTCGTGGACTTCGCTTTATTTTGCAAATTCTTAATACTCATCTCGTCATGTTTAAAAATAAATTTCTCGTTGTTGGCCTGTTCATTCTAACCCTTATCGTGTTGTACTACTCTTTCTTCGATGGGGCCAACACGACATCGGCCGGTAGCTCAGCCGCAGTCAGCAACCCCGAAGCCTACCGCCAGCAGATGGCCGTGAAGCGAACGGAGAAAGACGAGTTCATGCGCACAAATGCCGAATCACCGGTCACGGATAAAAAAGCGTTCAAGGGGTTGTCTTACTACGTTGCCGACCCCACCTACCGCGTTGAGGCCCGGCTGGAACCCTTTGCTGACAAAACCCAGAAGTTAGTAGTTCGAATGACTGATGGCAGTGAAGAAGTGTACGAAAAATTTGCCCATGCGGTTTTCAGTCTGAATGGCGAAGCCTGTCGGTTGCTGATTGTGAAGCTTGAAAATACTTATTCCATTCTTTTTCGCGACGCTACGTCCGGTAAGGAAACTTACGGCGGTGGCCGGTATATTGAACTCGATCCGGCTTCACTGACTGATAACCACGCTGTACTGGATTTCAATACGGCCTACAACCCGTATTGCGTCTACAATCCGAATTATGCCTGTCCGTTGCCGCCTGCCGAGAATACACTCCCCATTGTTGTGAAGGCTGGAGAGAAGTATCCTTAAAAAAGGAGGAAAGGGAGGAGATGAAGAAATGGAAAGAAGGAAAAGTAGTACTGCACCAACACCTTTCCTCCCTTTCCGCTTTCCGCCCTCTCCTCCTTTTCCCTACCTTTGCCCTCATTATCTGTTTTGCCGCCGTATGGAAATTTCGTATAAATGGTTACAAGAATATATTGATTTACCCGAGTCGCCCGAAGAAGTTGGTAAACTGCTGACGGCAACGGGCCTTGAAGTAGAAGGAATCGAGAAAATTGACGCGGTACCGGGCGGTCTGGATGGTGTCGTTATCGGTGAGGTGCTTACCTGCGTAAAACATCCTGATGCCGACAAGCTAAGCCTGACAACCGTCGATGTTGGTACCCCCGCCGAAGCGGGGCAGGCTAGCCAGCCACTGCCTATTGTCTGTGGCGCCCCTAATGTTGCCGCCGGTCAAAAAGTAGTTGTGGCCCTCGTGGGCGCGACACTGCATCCCAGTTCAGGCGAAGCGTTCCAGATTAAGAAAGCCAAAATTCGCGGGGCAGCGTCCGAGGGGATGATCTGTGCAGAAGACGAAATCGGTTTGGGGACTTCTCACTCCGCCATTATTGTGTTGACGACAGATTTACCCAACGGTACGCCTGCCGCCCGCTTTTTCAATCTCGAATCTGACTATCGGATTGCCATTGGCCTGACACCTAACCGCATTGATGCTGCATCGCACTACGGCACCGCACGCGATTTGAAAGCTGTTTTGAAGCGTCCGTTGACCCTTCCATCGGTCGAAAAATTCGCAGTGAATAACCGTGAGTTGACGCTCAGTGTACAGGTTGAGGAAACGACCGCATGCCCACGCTATGCAGGTCTGACGCTGACGGGGCTAACCGTTGGCGAATCGCCGGATTGGTTGAAGCAACGGCTGCTGGCCATCGGCCTCAACCCAATTAATAACATTGTTGACGTAACGAATTTCGTTTGTCACGACCTCGGCCAGCCGCTCCATGCGTTCGATGCCGACAAAATTGCGGGGCAGGCCGTCATCGTCAAAACCCTGCCCGAAGGCACACCCTTCGTCACGCTCGATGGTGTAGAACGCAAACTGACCGCTACCGACCTGATGATTTGCGATGCCGAAAAGCCGATGTGCATTGCGGGCGTGTTTGGTGGTCAGCATTCTGGCGTATCGGCAGAAACAACAAGCGTTTTTCTGGAATCAGCTTATTTCTCGCCCACCTCTGTCCGCAAAACGGCACAGCATCACGGCTTAAAAACCGACGCATCGTTTCGGTTTGAGCGGGGCATTGACCCGAATATAACGGTCTTCGCGCTGAAACGGGCCGCACTGCTTATTCAGGAAGTAGCCGGGGGAGCGGGGCTGGTCAGTTCAGAAATCGCGGACATTTATCCGAATCCTATTGAGCCGTTCCGGGTGCCGGTACGTTACCGAAACATTGACCGCTTAATCGGCATCAATATTGACCACCCTGAAATCTACCGAATTCTGGAGGCTCTGGACATTAATATCGATAATCCGGACAGCGAGGGATTTACGGCAATTGTCCCGCCTTACCGCGTCGACGTAACGCGCGAAGCCGATGTGATTGAGGAAATCCTCCGAATTTATGGTTTAGACAACGTACCCCTTTCGACCACTCTGGCGGCTGGCTCACTGTCGGAGTTTCCGAAAACCGACCCCGACCAATGGCAAAGCCGCGTGGGCCAGTTGATGGCGGCCAATGGTTTCTACGAAATTCTGACGCTGTCGCTCACCCGACCGGCTTACCATGACGCTGTCCGGTCTGCCTTGCCTGGAGCAGACATTACGTTGCTCAACCCGCTTAGCGAGGAGTTATCCGTGATGCGGCAAACGCTCCTGTTTTCATCCCTTGAGACACTGGTTTACAATCTGAACCGACGCCAGAAAGACCTGAAAACGTTCGAGTTCGGTAAAGTGTATCATAAAGTAAAACTTGAGGACAGCCTGCCCCGCCCCGTTCAAGGTGAGAGCGGGGGCACTACAAAGTATGTTGAGCGAATGCGGTTGAGTTTGGCTATATTGGGCAATCAGAACCCCGAAAGCTGGCTTCAGAAGGGTCAGCCAATCGCGTATCACGATCTGGCAGCGGCTGTGCAACGGGTGCTGAATCTGTTCCGGGTAAAATCATTCGACACACAACCCGCCGACCCCACTCTTTTTCAGTATGGGCTGACGTACGTTGTCAATAAAAAACCATTGGTAAGTTTAGGGCTGGTTCATCCGAAACTTACTAAATTAGTGGACTTGAAACAACCGGTTTTCTGGGCGGATTTTGACTGGCAAATGCTTTTGAAATTAGCCACAACGAAAACTCGATACGAGGAAGTGTCCCGGTTCCCCGATGTTCGGCGCGACCTCTCTTTAGTTCTCGATACCCATGTTACGTTCGAGCAGATTAGTCAATTAGCTCGTCAGACGGAACGAAAAATACTGCGTTTCATTAACGTGTTTGATGTATATGAAGGGGAGAATTTGGGGGCAGGCAAGAAAGCCTATTCCGTTAGCTTTACCTTGCAGGATACAGCGCAGACGCTTACGGACGTAACAATTGACAAAACCATGCAGCGACTCATGACCGCTTTCGAGCAGGAATTGGGGGCTGTGATCAGGAAATAATAAGCGAATGAATATACCTGCGTCAGCTATTCACTCATTCGCTCAATTACTCATTAAATACTGTGGTTAGCGAACATCAAATCATTGCGCTGGTTGAGCGATTTGAGCATAAACTTAAGTTGCTCACGGGTGTGTGTAGCGACACCCAGAAGCAGGTAGAACACTTGGAACGGGAGAATTCTGTTCTGCAGGAAAGCCTTAAAGAACAGCAGGATTTGGTTAGGCAGCTACGGAAAAAACCTGTTATTTCGGAAAAAAATACACCAAAGTCGAAAGATGTTGGTATAATTGTAGAAGACAATCAGTCTGATAGTGATACGAATGCTGAATTAAAACAACAACTCGACGAGTATATCCGGGAATTAGAACGGTGCATTGCTCACTTGAGTAGTTTGTCATAAACCCAAATTGGTTCCGGGGCATAGCCCTATTTGAGCCGACTGCAGCGATGGAAGAATTGCCAATTCGCGTAAAAATTGCCGACCGTATCTACAAATTAATGGTAGAACCGGACTCGGAAGCTATTGTACGCGAAGCCGCTAAGCTAATTCAGGACGAATTGAAGCAACACCGGGTAAAGGGGCTTACAGATACGCAGGAAGCTCTGGCAATGATAGCCTTCGATTGCTTGGTCACCAAGCTCAGAGGGGAACAACAAATGCAACGATTACAACAAATGGTGTTTGACAAAATAACTCAGTTAGATCAGGTCGTCACGCCAATCGTTATGACATAAAAACGGCGGGCTACCCACCCTATAATACCCCGAGTTGACGTTCAGAGCACACGTATCGCAGACTGGTTGATAGTTTATTTGTTCAACCCTAACGATATAGTCCGATGGACATTCCAGTTTGGTTAATGATTATTGCCGTCCTCGCAGGGGGTGGTATTGGCATATTAATTGGTCGCCAGAGCACGGCGGGCGTTCGCGCAAAGCACGAAAAAGAAGCCGAAGAGAAAGCCGCAGCTATTTTAAAAAATGCTGAGCTACAGGCCGAGAACATCAAAAAAGATCGGATGTTGGAGGCAAAAGAGAAGTATTTGAAACTGAAAACCGAATTTGAGGAAACCACGAATCAGAAACGAAATCTACTTCTTCAGAACGAAACAAAGCTCAAACAACGGGAGCAACAACTGACCCAGCAGGCGGATCAGCAGCGCAATCGCGAAAACGAGCTGAATCAGCAGCGTAACGAACTTGGTCAGCAGAAAAACAGCCTGACCCAACAGACCGAAGCGCTCAACAAACGCCGGGAAGATGTTGACCGTCGGCAGCAGGAAGCCGATCTGATGCTTGCCGATCAGGTAGCACAACTCGAAAAAATTGCGGGTCTCTCCGCCGATCAGGCACGCGAGCAACTCATCGAAACGCTGAAAGCCGAAGCCGAAACACGGGCATCGTCCTACATCAAAAATATCGTTGAAGAAGCCAAACTGACCGCTACCAAAGAAGCCAAAAAGGTAGTGATCGAAACCATTCAGCGGACAGCCACCGAACACGCCATCGAAAACTGCGTGTCTGTTTTCAACATCGAATCCGACGATGTGAAAGGCAAAATCATCGGTCGGGAAGGACGTAACATCCGCGCACTCGAAGCCGCTACCGGCGTCGAAATCATTGTGGACGATACGCCCGAAGCCATTATCATTTCAGGATTTGACCCCGTTCGGCGCGAAATTGCCCGACTGTCGCTGCACCGGCTCGTACAGGATGGTCGTATTCACCCCGCCCGGATTGAAGAGATCGTTGCCAAAACCCGCAAAAACATCGAAGATGAGATTGTGGAAATTGGTGAGCGAACAGTAATCGACCTCGGTATTCATGGTCTCCATCCCGAACTTATTAAAATGGTTGGGCGGATGCGTTTCCGGTCGAGTTACGGCCAGAATCTGCTTCAGCACTCGCGTGAGGTGGCTAAACTCTGCGCTACAATGGCTGCCGAGTTGGGGCTCAACGCCAAGATCGCCAAACGTGCCGGACTGCTCCACGACATTGGTAAAGTGTGGCCCGAAGAAGCCGAATTACCCCACGCTATTCTGGGCATGGAGTTGGCAAAAAAGTACAAGGAAAATCCCGAAGTCATTAACGCCATTGGTGCTCACCACGACGAAATCGAGATGACGAGCATGATTTCGCCTATTGTTCAGGTGTGCGATGCCGTATCGGGTTCACGTCCGGGTGCGCGTCGGGAAATGATGGAATCGTATATCCGGCGGCTGAAAGAACTGGAAGAATTGGCCAGCAGTTTTCCCGGCGTTCAGAAGTGCTACGCTATTCAGGCCGGTCGCGAGCTGCGGATCATGGTCGATGCCGATCACGTTTCCGACGAACGGGCGGGTATTCTGTCCTACGAAATCTCCCAAAAAATTGAGAAAGAGATGCAGTATCCCGGCCAGATTAAAGTAACGGTTATCCGGGAAATGCGGGCTGTAGCGTACGCGAAGTAATCTTTTATTCACTGTAGTAAAAACGCTATTCATGATCATGAATAGCGTTTTTACTTGTTAGTCTTCATCTTTCAGTTCTTGTGTAAAAATGCGCTTCAATTTGTTTATAAGTTTCTGCCTGTTAAACTGTTCATCATAGATGTACGCGATTATAAACACTACAGACCATATTAACAACGCTGTTATATTCCCAGTGCCAATTGTCAATACGCCAGCTAAAAGCAATCCTAAAAAACCAGTCCAAGAATAATATGTGGCTTGTTTCAGTTTGAGCACATACCCATCTTCGGCAAGGTTTCGCTTGAAAGGGAAATTAAGTATTGGCAAAAAGAAAACATAGTAAAGGACTTTCTGCCATACCTTTAAATAGTCAACTACATTAGCGCGAACGTACTGTTGTAGTTCGTCCATTTGCTTTGCTTTGTAGTTAATTATTTCCTCTTCCATGACGTTTCGTCTGGCAAGTTCACTGATTGCCACGGATACAGCCAAATCAGTATAACTGTGTTTATCATCAATAATTCGAAGGAGTTCTTCTGTAGATAGTTTATCATATTTACTTTGCAAATCTTCTTTAGTAACCATCTTTTTGAATAAAACTTAACAAGCAAAACTACAAGTATTTCAAATCGTATTATGGATTTTTTAACCACCGTTTTATTATTGCTCGTTGGCGCGGGGGGGGGCGTTGCACTGGCTAACTCGCTTCGCAAACGGGCGGGGGTATCTAATGTTCGGCACGACTCTGTATTGTTGCTGGAACGTATCGAGAAAGTATTTAAGGTGGTGATGGCCGAAGGCTACTTCTCCGAGATTTACAATTATCAGGATCAGAAGAAGATTTTATACGTGTTGAACGACCCGAAAAAAGCGATGGTCATTGCCAAATCGAAAGTGTTGGTTGGCTTCGACTTCGCTAAAGTCAGGTTTCGGGCACCGGATAACGGCGATAAAAAGCTAATTATCGAATCATTTCCCGAGCCGGAAGTACTGTCAATTGATACCGATTATAAGTTTTACGACATTCAGGCCGGTTTTCTGAACCATTTCAGCGGGGAAGATTACACCCAGATTCTGGATGAAGCCAAACAGGCGATGAACGAACGCGCCCTGCAAAGCGATCTACCTAAAATTGCTAACAACCAGATTCAGTACATGATGTATCAACTGGCGAGTTCGATGGGTTGGCAACTTCAACTCCCGGAAGCCGAACAGCGACAGTTGGACGCTCTAAAAGCGCAGACCGAAGAGAAAGCAAACGAGCAGTCGGCCAAACTGCTACGTCCGGGAGAAGCATGAAAAAGGTAAAACAAGCACACGTTCGTTGGTGTTCATTCGTTTTGATGTCAGCACATCAGAATGGACAACCGACATACGGGACAGTACGTCATATAGCCAGCGGTGGCGCATAGCGTTTATGAAATTACTTCTTCTTGCTCTACTATTTTCATGTTCGGCCTACGCCCAGATCGACGACGGCGGACAGTTTTGCCAGGCCGGTAAGGTGCGCTATTTTGGGCGTCTGGCGGCTAATCCGAAAGCACGGCTGGCCTACCCCGGCGACGTAAACATCGACGTTACGTATTACGGCCTCGACCTACGGCTCACGCATACGCCCAACTACCTGCGGGGGGCGGCTACAATCAGCCTCAAAAGTACAGCGGCTACTGTGGCTACTTTCTTTCTGGATCTAAATTCAACGACGGCTACAACGGGCGAAGGACTACGCGTGGATTCGGTGAAGACAGGTAACCAGAAGCTACAATTTACCCACGCGCAAAACAAATTAACCATCACCCCTACCCAGTCTTTGACCAACGGTCAGGCACTAACACTCACCGTATTTTATCAGGGTATTCCCAGTAGCGGGCAGGGCAGTTTTGTGTTTGGCAGGCATGAGAATACAACCGATCCGTCGATCTGGACATTGAGCGAACCCTACGGCGCACCCGACTGGTTTCCGTGCCGTGATACCCCCGCTGACAAAGCCGACTCCTCGGCGGTAAGCATTACCGCCCCGGCTCGTTTTGTGTCGGTCTCCAATGGCGTTCTGGTCAGCACGACCGATAATGCGGATGGCACCCGAACGTACCGCTGGCGTAATAGCTACCCCATTACTCAATACCTTATTTCGATAGCGATGTCGAACTACGAACGGTACGACACGCCTGTTCCGGCCATAGCCAACGGACAGGCTTTGCCCGTCTGGCATTACATTTATCCCGAAACGCTGCCCTCAGTAAAGGCAAATCTGGATTTGACACCTGCCATGACCCGATTGTTTACGGAACGTTTCGGACCGTATCCATTCATGCGGGAGAAATACGGTCACGCGCAGTTTGGCCGGGGCAATGGGGGCATGGAACACCAGACAATCTCGTCGATGGAAGCGGGTGCTCTAACCCCCAATGTCATTGCTCATGAGTTGGCTCACCAGTGGTTTGGCAACAAAATTACCTGTCGCGACTGGCAAAACATATGGCTAAACGAGGGTTTCGCGTCCTATGCCGAAGCAGTTTATGCCGAGTCGGTGGGTGGTCAGGCGGGCTATCAGTCATACATGAACGGTTTTATGAACAATGCCCGTAGCGCACGTGGCTCCATTTATGTTCAGGACATCAGCAGCATTGCCAGTATTTTCAGCATCAGCCGCAGCTATTCTAAAGGCGCGGCTGTACTGCACATGCTACGTGGCGTTGTGGGCGACACCACCTTTTTCAGAACGTTACGAACGTATGCGGCAACACCGGCTCTGGCCTATCAAACAGCCGTAACCGAAGATTTTCAGGCTGTTGCTCAACAGGTTTCAGGACAGGATTTAACGTACTTTTTCAAGCAGTGGATTTATGGAGAGGGCTATCCAACTTACAAAGCGACTGTATCGTCGGGGAGTGCCGCTAACACCATAAACGTGCGACTGGAGCAACGTAACGCCACAGCTACAAACCCAGCTTCGTTTACGATGCCAGTACAGATCCTGGTGAAATCGACAGTGGGCGACACCACAATAAATGTGGTAAATAACCAAGCTGACCAGACCTTTACGTTGCCCACGCGGGGTATTGTTTCGGCTGTAGTTATCGATCCGAACAACCGGATTTTAAAAACGGTTGAATCCGTTACGTTATCGCTGTCCGCTATTGTTACGGCCATCGACGAGCCAGACTCAGCCGGCTTTCGAGTGTACCCAAATCCAACTGCTGAAACTGCTCTGGTCGATTTTAGTCTCTCTAATACGGGGTCAGCTACTGTTTCGCTGACAAATTTGCGGGGCCAGCGCGTTCAAATGATACACGAACCGACGCTTAGGGCGGGCAAATACACTCGAATGATTGACTTGCGCGGTCTGGCATCTGGCCGATACGTAGTCACGGTTGAGCGGGCAGATGGAATGCAAAGCGGGGTAATTTTGGTTCCTTAAGGCCCATTTCCTAAATTATTTAATCGGTAGTTAACATTTTTCCCAACGACTCAGTTTGTTATGTAAAGACAAATAGTATGGTCAACTCATGGTCATTCTATTTTTTATATAATATACCCTGCTAACGTTTATGAAAATATCTGATTCAACTTCCGTTTTAATCGATAACCCAACTTTATCTACTCCATCAGTAACACCGATAAGCCCACGTCGGTCAGTTTATGAATTTGGAACGGGTGATGTCCGTGATCTAATCTGTTTTTCGCATCTACGCTGGAATTTCGTTTACCAGCGGCCTCAACACCTTCTTAACCGGGCCACAAAAAACTACCGGGTCTGGTTTATTGAAGAACCAATTTGGGGTAGCGAGTTGCACATGACCAGTTGTCAGCAAACGGAAGGGTTAACAGTGCTTGTTCCCCATTTGCCACACGGCACAAATCCCGATGAAGCGATCCGCCTTCAGCGTCAGCTTATTGATGAATTTATAAAGCGTGAACGTATCGACGCATTTGTGGCCTGGTATTATACGCCGATGGCACTGCTCTTCAGTGATCATCTAAAGCCAAGTCTGACCGTGTATGATTGCATGGACGAGCTATCGGCATTTTGGGGCGCACCACCCCAGTTGCTTGAGATGGAGAAGTTGCTAATCCAACGGTCAAGCATTCTGTTTACCGGCGGCTACAGTCTTTATGAAGCTAAGCAAAATCGTCATCCGCACGTATTTGCGTTTCCGAGCAGCATTGACTTTAATCATTTCGCGATGGCTCGCCGACCACAACCGGACCCAACTGATCAGCGGTCACTGCCGAATCCCCGCATTGGTTTTAGCGGGGTCATCGACGAGCGCTTCGATTACAAGTTGTTGAAAGAGTTGGCTCAAAACCGACCCGAATGGCAATTCGTTATGCTTGGGCCAATTGTTAAAATAGATCGCGCCTTATTGCCGAATAGTCCGAACGTTCATTTTCTGGGCATGAAGGCCTATAAAGATCTGCCAACGTACTTCGGCAACTGGGATGTGGCCATTCTCCCATTTGCCCTCAACGACTCAACGCGTTTTATCAGTCCGACTAAAACGCCCGAGTATTTGGCAGCCGGTTTGCCTGTTGTGTCAACGCCCATTCGCGACGTAGTACGCACTTACGGGATGAGCGGTTTTGCCCAGATTGCTGACTCGGCACATGCGTTTGAGGTAGCCATTGAGCAGGCTCTCACCGAAAAATCGGCCAACTGGCCTGAAATTGACGCTTTCCTGAGCGAAAACTCGTGGGATAAAACTTGGAGCGAGATGAACCGACTCATGACTGCCCAGATGAAGATGGTTGTCGATCAATAGTTAAATAAGGCGTAGATAGTAGGTGGCTGAGGTCAGAATTATACGCACCTCAACCACCTGCTAATTTATACCTCACTCACCCCGTGGCACCACCAGTACCACATCTTCTTTCTCAACCAGCACTTGTCCTTCGGCAAGTCCCTTAGGCTTACGTACGTACTTTTTGGGGGTCACAATAACCGGGCACAAACTGTCCGTCCGGCGTTTGGAATACCAGGCAGCTAACTCAGCGGCCCGTTCGATAACGCTTTTTGGAAAGGGTTTACCAGCCTGGTATTTCACAACAACGTGCGAACCCGACACATCGCGGGCATGTAGCCAGAGATCGTCTTTGTAGGTATATTTTTGGGTTAGGAGGTCGTTATTTTTCGCGTTCCGCCCAATCAAAATACGAAATGATTCATGCGTGACCTCTTTGAAGAAGGAGGCCGATTCGCCACTACTGGCAATGATTGCTTCATTCAGCAAACCGTGTTGCTTGATATAACGACGTAATTCTTTCAGTGACTGTATGCTTTCCAGATCAGCTTTCTGTTGTTCAGTACGTACCAACTCAGCTTCACGGGCAGCCACCTGATCGGCCAGATGTTGCTCCTCGATCTTCTCATTTTTCGACTTGCGATAATAATTCTCAGCGTTCTTCTGGGGGCTAAGATCCGGCTTGAGTTTGAGAACAATAGGCTGATCCCGGTAGAAGTCGTATAGGGTTAATCGTTCAGGTGATTTGGCTCCGGGCATTTCTGATATTTCGTGCAGGTTTGCCATCAAAATATGGCCCTTTTCTTCATTACTGGCTCCCTCGTCCTGCTGCACAAGCCGTTGTGTAAACACATCTATCTGACTCTCAGCCCTTTTTCGGCGTTTTTCGAGAAGACGTAACAGATTTGCCTTTTCGTGTTCAAAGGTATTCAGGCCATTGTAAGCGATAAAAAAACGGTTAGTAGCCTCTGTTGGATCAGTAAACTCCTGGCGTATTGCACCAACGGGTAGCAAACTAAGTGTTGGTTTATGGTCAAGTTGAGTCAGGTAATAACGTGGTTGCTCCAGTTGCCGCAACGCGTCCTGAATAATTGTCCATCGCTTCTCCGGCTCCAGACCATTGCTCTTTATCCCCTGCTCATCGAGCCAGTTATTTACTATTTTGCCGAATGTGGGGAACAGTTTACGGTGATCGAAACCAGCTTCTTCATACGCTTCATACGACTGATCGATGGGCCGATCAAAACCATTAAAAAGTAATTGCTCATCTGTTACCAATTGCCGGTTAAACATATCTACAACCTGATTGCCACGAAACGCTAATAGGTTTGGACGATTGCCGAAGAATTTGAACAATAACGAGAAATCGTCTTCTAAAAGGATGGCCAGACAACGTTCGTTGAGAAAAGACCGCACGCCTACAACGGCCCTCTCCCGACCGGCCTCTCCAACAACCGACTCGAACAGATCGACGCTATTTATACGGGCACGCTGTACGGTTTCCGGAAACAGTAAACTAGAGAAGTCGGGCCGAAGCGTGGCTTTGATGTAGAAGGGTTTGTAATAATTGATTTTCCCCCTCGCCTGCGCAAATACAAGCACTATTTCATCGCGATCCTGACTGAAACAAGTCATAAACCGAAGTCCCATTATCGTCTGAGCAGACCCAATTTCAGGCGGTGCAGCGTTACTTATCAAGTGCGATTGAAGAGACGGGGCAAGTTGTTTCAGGAAATAGTAATTGGTATGCATAAGCACCAAAAGTACGTTTAGAATCACATTATCCAGTAGCTCACTGCTTATCGAACTAAGATAATTTAGGCATGTAAAATTATAATTAATTTAAGATAATAAAAATTCACATTAAAATAACTTGTTGACTATCAAAGTTATACTGTTTGTAATTTTTAACTATTCCGTTAATTAGTACTACTATACCTCATTTACTAAAATAGATTTATTACGATTCTGTTTTGAAATATAATTTTAGTAACATAATATTGATGCGTTTTAACCATTATATAACCAACCTATTCTTCATGAAAGCATCGTTCTACAGGTTTCTGCAGACCGCTTTTCTGGGCACAGTTTTAGTACTGTGGGGCTTAACAGCTTCTGCCCAGGACCGTCGTCTGACGGGTAAAATCACTGGTGTTGACGGTCCCGTTCCGGGCGCCAACGTCGTATTAAAAGGTACTCAAACAGGTACTGCCACCGACGCGAATGGTACTTATTCGCTAAACATCAGAGGTGAAAATCCAGTATTGGTCATTTCGGCTATTGGTTTCAAAACCCAGGAAGTAGCCGTTGGCAACCGCACGGCGGTTAATCTAACACTCGAAGACGACGCTACTGCTCTGAACGAGGTTGTTGTAACGGGTTACACGACCGATAGTAAGCGGGAAACAACTGGTGCTGTTGCTACTGTAAAACCACAACAGTTGCGGGTTGTTCCGTCAACAAACGTTGAACAGCAGTTGCAGGGTCGCGTATCGGGCGTAACAGTTATCACGAACGGCCAGCCGGGTACTAGCAGTCAGATTCGGGTACGGGGTTTTACCTCATTCGGTGGTAATCAGCCTTTGTATGTTGTGGATGGCGTACCAACGCAAACGGCCCAGTTTGTTGCACCGGACGATATCGAAACGACAACCGTTCTGAAAGACGCAGCCTCAGCTTCGCTTTACGGAGCACGCGCTGCCGCCGGAGTAATTGTATTGACAACCAAAAAAGGCCAGCGCCGGGCGCAGAAGCTAAGCATCAGTTACGATGGTTTGTATGGCATTACAGACCCCGGTAAAGCACAGGCGTTTCTGAATCCGCAGGAACAGGCTGACTGGACCTGGCAGGCACGTAAAAATGATATTTATCAGGCTGGCGGTACAGTTGGCCCCAGCAGCTTTACAGGTTTGGCGGGTGGTCAATATGGTCAGGGACAAACCCCTGTTTTGCCTGACTACCTGTTAGTTGGCAACAGATCGGGCTTGGCGGCTTCGGCTGTCGATTTAACGGCTGAGCAGGCGAAGTATAATATCAACCCGGTCAACGGTGCTGTGTATAACGTTATTCCAGCGAACAAGCAGGGAACGGACTGGTATAAAGAAATTACGCGCGTAGCACCAACGACACGCCACACGCTGGGTTTCCAGGGCGGCTCAGAGACCAGCCGGTATTATATCAGCGTGGGTATGCAGCAGCAGGCGGGTATTATTCAGTATAATGACTTTGGGCGCTATAACTTCCGGGCTAACACCGAATTTGACATCACTAAAAAGCTGCGGTTCGGCGAGAACATTCAGTTGACGTACGTAACGGCAACGGGTGTTCAAGGGGGCGTGGGAAGCATTTTGGGCAACAGCACCAACAACAACTCCAGTGCGGCATCTGACGAAAACGACATTCTGTCGGCCTTCCGTATGCCTCCCATCATCCCGGTTTATAACTCATTTGGTGGGTATGCGGGTACAGCGGCACCGGGCTTCAACAATCCACGTAACCCGGTAGCCAACCGGATCGGTGCCAAGGACAACAAAAACTTTACCGTTTTTGGTTTTGGTAACGCTTATTTGGAGTACGATGTCATCCCTGCATTGACGGTTCGCAGTAGCATCGGTGGTAACTATTTCAGTAACTACGGCAATAACTACTCGCGCTCGCAATACGAAAACTCGGAAAATAACACCAACTATACCTACAGCGAATACTCAAACGTAGGTCTAGCCTGGACGTTTACCAACACTGCGCAGTATAAGCAGAAATTTGGTATTCATGATCTCGACGTAATCGCTGGTATTGAAGCTTTGAACACGGGCGGTGGCCGGGGTGTGAATGGTTCAGGTTTAAATCCATTTACAACGGATCCAAACTACGTAACGATTGGAACAACAACACCGGGTTCTACCCGTCAGGTAGGTAGTTACTACGGTAAGGGTAACAATTTCTTCTCTACGTTCGGCCGTGTCCGCTACATCTTCAATGATCGCTACATCGCAACGGTAGTTGTTCGTCGTGATGGTTCGTCGCAGTTTGGTGCCAACAACCGATACGGCGTGTTCCCGGCTTTCTCGGCTGGCTGGATACTGTCAGAAGAAGGATTCATGAAGAACCTGCCCTGGGTATCAACCCTTAAGTTGACGGCAGGCTACGGTACAATGGGTAACTCTAACTTCCTGAACTCTACTAACCAGTTTAACCTGTTCGGTTCGAACGCCGGTAACGGATACGATATCGCCGGTGCGAATACATCTATCTCGCCAGGCTTCTTCCGTAGTCAGATTGGTAACGCCGATGCGAAGTGGGAAACCTGCGTAACAACCAACGTAGGTATTGATGGAGCATTCTTCAACAACAAGTTGGAAATTGGCCTCGACTTCTGGCAAAAACAGACTAATGAGCTTCTTTTTCAACTGGCCCTTCCGGGTGTAGTGGGTGTTCGGGCCGGTGCGCCGTTCGTAAACATAGCCAGTATGCGAAACAAGGGTATTGACTTGTTGGTAACGACCCGTGGCCGTGTAGCTGGTGACCTGAACTACGAAGCGACTGTTATCGGTAGCGTTCTGGACAATAAAATTACCGCTATTGCTCCATCTGTGCCTTTCTTCGGCGGAGGTGGTACGCGTATTGGTACGCCCGTTGTTCGGAACGAACCAGGTCATGATCTGTCGTCTTTCTTTGGTTACAACGTGATTGGCCTGTTCAATACGAAAGAAGAAGTAGCTGCCGCGCCTGCGCAAAGTGGTGCAGGACCGGGCCGTTTCCGTTATCAGGACACTAATGGTGATAATAAGATTGACGATGCTGACCGTACGTATTTAGGTAGCCCAATTCCGAAGTTTACCGGTAGTATCACGCTGACGCTGAAATATAAAGGCTTTGATTTGAACACGAACCTATACGCGTCGCTGGGGAACAAAATCTTCAACAACTCGCGCTGGTTCACGGATTTCTATCCGTCGTTCACAGGAGCGGCTGTTAGCGCACGGGTAAAAGATTCGTGGTTGCCAACAAACACGAACACAACCATCCCCATCTACGAAAGTGCGTCGAACTTCAGCACGAACACACAAACCAATTCTTATTACGTAGAGAATGGTTCATATGGCCGGTTGCAGTATTTGAATTTGGGCTACACGTTTCCAGCAGTTCTGTTGAATCGTGTTAACCTGAACCGTTTGCGGGTGTCTGTTTCGGCAACGAACCTGTTCACAATCACCAAATACACGGGCTTAGATCCAGCCGTTGGTGGTTCGGCTGATACAAACTTTGGTATCGACGTTGGTAACTATCCGGTAACACGGGGCTACAACGTTGGCTTAAGCTTTGGTTTCTAAACCTTTTGGATAAACGACCGGATATTAGATATAACTGCCACCCGGTCACTAAAAAAACTCTAATCAACTTAATTTCTTAGTCAAATAGCACTATGAAAAATCTTATTTCAAGGGGAACGATAGCCGCAGCCATGTTGATGGTGGTTACGTTTGCCTGTAAAGACAAATTCCTGGATGTACCGGCCACGGGCCAATTAGCCAGCAATCAATTAGGTTCGAAGGCCGGACTTGATGGTTTACTGCTTTCCTCTTACGCTCAGTTGAACGGTCGGGGCTTTTCGCAGTCGGCCAGTTCGTATAATTGGGTACGGGGTAGTATCTCCGGGGGCGACGCGAACAAAGGCTCTAACTCGGGTGACTTCAACGCGCTGACGCCTTTTCAGAACTACCTGTTGCTGCCAACCAGTGGTGAAGTAAACGCGAAGTGGAATGCGATGTACGAAGGTATCAGTCGGGCCAATTCCGTGTTACGTACACTGCCATCAGCAACGCCCGACGTATCGGCGGCAGACAAAACACGCCTTACGGCTGAAGCTCGTTTTCTGCGGGGTCACTATTACTTTGAACTCAAGCGGGCGTTCAACATGGTTCCCTACGTTGACGAGACAGTGGATTACGGAACGGGTATTGAAAAAGTAACGAACGCTACAGATATCTGGTCGAAAATTGAGGCCGATTTCAAATTCGCTCAGGATAACCTCCCAGCTACTCAAGCTGCCGTTGGCCGGGCCAATAAATGGGCTGCTGCGTCGTATCTGGCAAAAACATATATGTATCAGAAGAAGTATGCTGAAGCAAAAGCACTCTTCGACCAGATCATCGCCAGCGGAACAACGTCTAATGGCCTGAAGTACGCACTGCTGCCAAGCTTTTCGGACAACTTCAATGCAGCCAAAGACAACGGTTCAGAATCAGTTTTTGCTATTCAGGCGGCTGCAAACACGGGTAGTTCCGATAATGCAAACCCCGATCTGGTGCTAAACTTCCCTTATAACACCGGCTCGAATGGTCCGGCGGGTTGCTGCGGATTTTTCGCACCCAGCTTCGAGTTAGCAAACTCATTCCGCGTTGGTGCCAATGGTTTGCCCTTACTCGACGGTTCCTATAACTCAGGTGCCAATCAGTTGAAAAGCGATCAGGGTGTTGCATCGAGTGAGCCATTTACACCCGATGCTGGCCCGGTTGATCCACGTTTGGACTGGTCGATAGGCCGTCGCGGTATCCAATACTTGGATTGGCAGCCTCACCCAGGTCTTGACTGGATTCGTGATCAGGGCTTCGCAGGACCGTATTCGCCTAAGAAGTTCGTTTTCTACAGAACACAGAGCAAAACGCTAACGGACGGTAGCTCGTGGACAGATGGCTACTCGGCTATTAATTACAACATTATCCGGTATGCGGACGTGTTGCTGATGGCTGCTGAGGCCGAAATTGAGGTAGGTAGTTTAGCGACTGCACTCAATTACGTGAATCTTGTTCGGACGAGGGCGGCAAACCCAGCCGGTTTTGTAAAAACAACGGCTGGTGCTAACGCGGCTAATTATGTAATCAATAATTACACCGCTTTCGCTGATAAAACCACGGCTCGAAACGCTGTTTATTTTGAGCGCAAGCTCGAACTGTCAGGAGAAGGACATCGCTTCTACGACCTTGTTCGCTGGGGTATTGCACCTACGGTCCTCAACGCATTCTTAGCGTACGAAACGCCGAAGTTGAACGTTGGATACACCGGAGCTAAGTTCACCGCTGGTAAAGACGAATATCTGCCAATTCCACAAACCCAGATTGATTATCAGGGTAAGGATATTTTGAAGCAGAATCCTGGTTACTAAACCTGCAACAGTCCATATAAAACGCCCACTCTGTGTGAACAGAGTGGGCGTTTTGCGTAAAACAATCCTCACGCCGGGCAGTTTCACACTATACAATAAACCAACTAACGTTATGGCTAACAACAAAACCACGAATCAGCCAGGCTCGAACGATATGCAGCCTCATGCAGAACGGACCCGCAACCACGAAGCGCACGATACGAGTAAGAATCGGCCTAATGGTGAACGTACCATGACTAACTCGAACAAGAGTAAGCAGGGAGAAGAAGAGGATCATGACCTTGAGGGCAAGAGTAAAAGTGAATTAGCCGACGAACGAGGAGGGCACGGTCACTCGGGCCATAGCGGGAATCGAAACGGAAGCCGGAAATAACAGGAATTAAACTAAAAACAGGAATAACGTTATGAGCAAAGGAGCAACACAACCAACCGTTCGCGAAACGGCCGATGACACAAAAAAGTATGAATTAGATAACAACCTGCCCGACGAAGCGCAGGGGAAAACGTCGCGTGGTAAGCACAAAAGCAAACAAAGCACAGAAGACGTGCATGATGCCACCGGCTCAGTCGAAAACACGAACAAAGGCGGTCATGGCCATTCAGGACACAGCGGCAACCGGAGCGGCAGCGAATCGAACGCTGGAGAGTAGATTTCTTTTAATTATGAATTATGAATGATAGATGTCGAAAGGCGGGTAATTTATCATTCATAATTCATAACTCTACAGGTGGACCTGAATCAACTTCGCGCCGAACTCCGGCAGGAACATAAAGATATTTTGGCCTACTGGCAACGCTATGCCCCTGACAATGAGCATGGTGGATTTTATGGTCGGGTAAACTACCAGAATCAGCCGGACCCTAAAGCCGATAAAGGCATTGTGCTGAATGCCCGCATTTTATGGACGTTTTCGGCCGCTCTTCGCCATACACATCACGACGAGTACCGGGCTACTGCCGACCGGGCATTTCAATACATCCGCCAGCATTTTATCGACCCGAAACACGGGGGCGTTTATTGGTCGGTTGATTCTAATGGACAGCCTAAATACCCGCTAAAACACCTCTACGGGCAAGCTTTTGCGCTGTATGGCTTGAGCGAATACGTTCACGCAACTGGCTCTGCTCCTGCTCTCGCCTTAGCAAAAAAGCAATTTCAGACAATGGTGCAACACGCCTACGACACAAAGCGTGGTGGGTTTGTCGAAGCTCTCGCTCAGGACTGGTCGCCCGCATCGGATTACATCATCAGCAAATACGATAATGGGGAAATAAAGACGATGAACACGCACCTCCACATTCTGGAGGCTTTTACGTGTTTGTACCGCGTTTGGCCGGACAAATCCGTTGCCGATCAGATGCGAGGGATGTTGCGGATGTTTCTGGATCATATTATTGACCTGAAAACCTACCGCATGAACCTGTTTATGGATAACGACTGGAAAATCAGGCGAACGGCTATTTCCTACGGTCACGATATTGAAGCGTCATGGCTACTACCCGAAGCCGCCGACGTATTAGCGGCTAAAAATCCGACGGATAAAGCGTTGCAGAAAACCGTGCGGGACGTTGGTGTTAAGATGGCGCGGGCCGCTGCAACCGGTTTCGACCCTACCGACGGAGGAATGAATTACGAACTCGATCCCGACGGCCATCTCAACCGAGAACGCTCATGGTGGGTGCTGGCGGAGGCAATGGTTGGGTTCATGAACGCCTACCAGCTTACAAACGAAAAAGCGTTTTTAGACAAATCGGTAAAAAGCTGGGAGTTCATAAAAAAGTATCTGCTCGACCTCAAAAACGGTGAGTGGTACACAGGCGTCACTGCCGATCACAAAATACTGGGCAACGAAAAAATCAGCATGTGGAAATGCCCATACCACAACAGCCGTGCCTGTCTTGAAATGCTCGAACGGCTGGAGCATGTGCGCTAACCCGGCGAACCCACTGCCACTACGTGATGTTATCTTTGTGAAGCCGCCCCACCGGGTTAGTGGCAGATAGCTGATTAACTTACTACGTCGTCTCAGAAGGTCGGCGCTATACTAAATGCTTTACCCCAACACCTTAGAAAATAAGTTAGGTTTCGATATCATCCGCGAACGCTTGAAAGAAGCTTGCGTTAGTCCGTTGGGGCAGGATTATGTCGAGAAGATTCGCTTTACTGATAATGTTCAACTGATTGATAAACTGCTACGTCAAACGACTGAATTCAAGCAGATTGTTCAGTACGAACCCGACTTTCCGAATAGTAATTATATCGACGTCCGGCCCCATCTGAACCGGGTCCGTGTTGAGGGATTGGCTCTAAGCGAAGCCGAGTTTTTTGATCTTAAACTCGCCCTGCGTACTATTCAGGACTGCTTACGCTTCCTTTCCAAGCGCGAAGAAGAGAACAATTTCCCATTTCTGCGCGAACTGGCCGGACCGGTTGGCGTTGATAAAAAAATACCCGACTCACTGGAGCGTGTGATTGATGACCGGGGTAACGTACGGGATTCGGCCTCGCCCGAACTGTCCGCCATTCGTCGGCGTATCATTAGCGAACAGTCCAACTTGCGCAAACGACTCGACAGTATCTTGCGGCAGGCCCGGCAAAATGGCTGGATTCCTGATGATCTCTCGCTGACGGTGCGTGGCGGACGGCTCGTGATTCCGATTGCCGCTGAACACAAACGCAAGATCAAAGGATTCGTGCATGACGAGTCGCAAACGGGTCAGACGGTGTTTATGGAACCGGCGGAAGTGTTCGATGCGAACAACGAAATCCGGGAGTTGGAGTATGCGGAACGACGCGAAATTTACCGTATCCTGCTCGCTCTCACCGACCTGATTCGTCCGCATCTGGAGGAATTGAAAAGAGCAATCAACTTCCTAGCACAGATTGATTTTATCCGGGCAAAGGCAAAATTAGCCATTCAGTTGGACGCCATTATGCCCAAACTCCACGAGCGTCCGTTTGTGAATTGGACTAATGCCCGCCATCCGTTGCTCTATCTCTCCTTCACCAAACAGGGCAAACAGGTTGTGCCGCTTAGTGTCCGCTTAGACGAAAAAGCGCGAATTCTGATTATCTCCGGACCAAATGCGGGCGGCAAATCGGTCGCACTCAAAACCATCGGCCTGATTCAGTACATGCTGCAATGCGGGCTGCTGGTGCCTATGGCCGACTTCGCTGAGATGGGCGTTTTCCAGAACCTGTTTATCGATATTGGCGACGAGCAATCGCTGGAGAACGACCTCAGTACGTACTCCTCGCACCTCACGGCTATGAAACAGTTTTTGATTGGGGCCAACAAGCGATCACTGTTTTTGATTGATGAATTCGGGACGGGCACCGAGCCGGGTTTGGGTGGAGCTATCGCTGAGTCGATTCTGGAAGACCTTAATAAATCAGGGGCTTACGGCGTAGTTAATACCCACTATACGAACCTGAAAGTGGTTGCCGATAAAACGCCCGGACTTATTAACGGAGCCATGCGGTTCGATGGCGAACACCTTGAACCACTCTATCAACTGGAGGTTGGCCGACCGGGATCGTCGTTTGCTTTTGAAATTGCTCAGAAGATTGGCCTGCCAAAAGGTGTGATTGATCGGGCGAAAGAAAAGCTTGGCAATCAGCAGGTTAACTTTGAGAAATTGCTGAAAGAGTTGGATATCGAAAAGCGGGTTTTCTCAGAAAAGAACATTGAAATCGGGATTAATCAGCGGAAACTGGCCCAGCAACTCGCCGAATATACCGCCTTGAAAACTCGCTTGGACAACGATCAGAAGAAGATCGTTAACGATGCCAAACAGAAGGCCAAAGCGTTAGTTCAGGAAGCCAATCAACGTATTGAAAGTACCATTCGGGAGATCAAGGAAAACAAAGCCGAACGCGAACCGACGAAGCAGATTCGGCAAGAACTTGAACGGTTTGAGCGCAGCGAATTGAAGCCTGAACCCGTCATCATTGATACGCCCAAACCAACCGAAGAAGAGTTCGAGAAAGACGGCGGAGCCATTACAATTGGCAGTTATGTTCGGGTGGCCGGTCAAACGACCATTGGCGAAGTGCTGGCTTTACGTGGCAAAGATGCGGAGATACGTATTGGCGATCTGAAGTCGAATGTGAAACTGAACCGGCTCGAAAAGGTTAGTAAAAAGACGTTTACTGCCGCTACCGAAGTGCGCGACGACCGCCCCCGAAGTCAGGGTGTGGACCTGAACGAGAAGATGCAGAACTTCAGTTTCAACCTCGACATTCGGGGTAAGCGGGGCGAAGAAGCCATTGGTGAAGTGGATCGCTTTTTTGACGACGCGCTGATGCTCGGCTTTCCCGAACTCCGCATCGTGCACGGTAAGGGCGACGGTATTCTGCGTACGCTTGTGCGGAATCATCTTCGCGGTTATAAACAGGTTGGCAAAATGGAAGACGAACATGCCGACCGGGGTGGCGCGGGCGTGACGATTGTGAAGATGAAATGAACGTGTTGTCGGCGGTTGGCCGTTGCCATTCTCAAACCCTACATAAGTTGCTAACACGCGCAAAACCAATTATGCGCCAGTCCCGTCGGGGAACCGCAACCGTAAACCGAAAACTATAAACCGACCTGAATGAAAGCTGTAGTTTTTGACATGGACGGTGTCATTGTAGACACGAATCCGCACCACAAAATCGCCTGGCGCGAATACTACCAGCGTTACGGAAAAACGCTGAGCGACGCCGACTTCATTGAACACGTTTCGGGGAAACATAACAATGCGATTTTATGCCATCTATTTGAAGGACAAACTCTCAACAAGGATGAAGCAACGAGGTTGGCTCATGAAAAAGAAGCTTTATTTCGGGAATTGTATCGTTCGGTGATTACGCCCGTTGCCGGATTATTACCGTTTTTACAGGCACTTAAAGCAGCCAATATCCGAACAGCAGTCGCTACGTCGGCGCCCGTCGAAAATCTTGATTTTGTGATGGACGCGCTCGGCATTCGCCCTTATTTCGACGCACTGCTGAATGAGAGCATGGTGAGCCATCCGAAGCCCGATCCCGAAATTTATCAGAAAGCGATGATGATGCTCGGCGTTGACCCTGTCGATACGGTTATTTTTGAAGACTCAATGACCGGCATTCAGGCCGCCAAAGCGTCAGGAGCTACCGTTGTGGGCATGGCCACGACAGAATCGCCCGATGAGTTGTGGCCATTTGTTGACGACGTAGCCTATGATTTCACCCAAATAACACTCGACCGTTTGCAGCAACTGGTTAAGGTTTTTTAACAGGATTAACCGGTTTGAAACCTTATTTTTGTAAAAGTAATTATTCGCTTATGCCTTATAAACGCCTGATTCTTCTCTGTTTTTCCTGTCTTCTGATTGGGTTAGGCAGCGTGTGGGCGCAGGGTAAATATGTTGTTGGAACGGTCGTTGACCAGACAACCAGACAAGGCGTTGATAAAGTAACCATTGTCAATCAGCGCACCCGGCAGCGCGCCCGCACCAATACGTCCGGGCGGTTTTTCATGACGCTTCAGCCAGGTGATTCACTGATTCTGACCAGCCAGATTTACAACCGGACGGGCATTCGGTACGATGGTTCCGACAACCCGACCCTCGTTGCCCGCGCCCTGCCGCCCATGCCTTACCGCGTGATCGACCTTGCCGAAGTGACTGTGACGGGCAAGCGTTATGAAGAAGTGAAACGCGAAATTCAGCAGATACTCGACGAACCGACCGCTTCCCGAAAAGTGACCGGCGAGCAGGCGTTCGACCGGCTCGCCGATGGCGCGGGCGTTACGTTACTGTATGAAATGTTTGGAAAACGGCCTAAATCGGATCGGAAAGCCTATTACATCATGCAGCAGGATCGGCGGCATTCGCTGGCTTTGGAGCGGTTCCGGCTATTGGTCGAGCAATCAACAACGCTGAAAGCTGACGAAGTTGACCGATTTTATGATTTCTGTGATTTTGAGGACGATTACCTGCTCAAAGCCGAAGATTACGACCTCATCAATACGATTCAACAGTTAAGAAATCGCTATCGTGACGGATTCAACCGCCCCAGCCGAATCTCGCCTGAGCCTGCTAATCAGCCGGTTAAGCAACCGTAGCGGGCATCACGGCTACGTCATCCCCTACCCGAATCACTCCGTCATGAACCACTTTAGCGGTCATGCCACCATGACCACGCATGGCGTTGTATCCGCCTGGTCCGAGTGCCGTTTCCATTTTGGAGCAGGGATGGCATTGTCCCGTGATTTCAAGAATAACCTCGCCAATTTGAATTTGGTGGTCTTTGATTGCCAGCAAATTCACGCCTGAAACCACTATATTCCGGCGCAGCAAAGCCGGGTCGAGCGAGTCGCGGCCAGTAAGCTCGGCTACAACAGGCAAGTGTTCAGCCTGAATTAGCGTTACGTGTCGATTGCCATTTTGACCGCTGTAATGGTCACCGAGAATGCCTTTTTTT
>JANPJE010000193.1:0-13217 GCA_031425355.1 Spirosoma sp.
GACCAATATGAACCGCAACGTACTACTTATCCTGTTCTCACTTTTTTCTACCGCCGTCCTTGCACAAACCGGAACAATCCGGGGGACGATTAAGGACGGAAAAACCAAAGAATCACTAATTGGCTGCACCGTTCGCGTGGACGGCACCCAACTCGGCAGCACGACAGACATCGAAGGCAACTTCAGCATTGCCAACGTACCGGCCGCCACGCACAAGATTGTCATCTCCTACATCTCGTACCAGACCAAAGAAATCCCGAACGTTCGGGTCGAATCGGGGAATACAACCGCCATTGATACCGAGCTGGACGAAGAAGGTAAATCACTTCAGGAGGTCGTCGTTCGGGCCAGTCGCGCCACTAACACCGAAATCGCCGTTATTACCGAAATTAAGCAACTCAAGCCGATTGCCGTTGGTATCTCGGCACAGCAGATTGTGAAATCGCAGGACCGCGATGCTGCCGCAGCTATCCGCCGTGTACCGGGCGTCAGTATCGTTGACAACCGCTTCGTCCTGATTCGGGGTTTAGCTTCCCGCTACAATTCGGTGTTGATCAACGATGTTATCACACCATCGACAGAAGTAGATACCCGCTCGTTCTCGTTCGATCTGGTACCAAGCAATATTATCGACCGGATGATTATCTACAAATCCGGTTCGGCTGATCTGCCGGGCGATTTTGCGGGAGGGATTGTTAAAATCTACACGAAGCGCAGGCCCGACCAGAATTTCTTCGATGCTGGTTTAACGCTCGGTTATCGCGCCAACACAACTTTTCAGAATGTACAAAGCCATTCGCGCAGCGGGCTGAACTGGCTTGGCTTGTGGGGAAAGGATCAACAGTTACCAACCAGTTTTCCAACCAACGCAGGGGAGTTTAATTCACTGAATCCGATTCAGCGAGCTGCCTACGCTCAATTATTGCCCAATACATGGGGTTTGCAAAACGTCTCTGTTTCGCCCGATATCCGTCTTGCTCTGAACATGGGTCGTCGATTCGATATTGGTGACGTACGGCTTAGTAACATTACGAGCATCAACTACGCGCTGACCAATCAATTTGCCAATATAGATTTCCGACTCTACGAAAACGGTACGGTGGCCAACTCGGTAGCGCAGCAATACAATGATGCAAACTACGCTCGTGGAACGCGATTGGGTATTCTGCACAACTGGTCAGCACGATTCTCGCCCGGCTTCAATTTAGAGTGGAAAACGCTTTTCAACCAGCTTAGCACAACCGAAACCGTTATCAGAACGGGTCAGCAGCTCGAAAACAGTACGGATATACAGAGTTATTCGCAGCGGTTTGAGAACCGTAGTATTCTGACTACGCAACTGGCTGGCGAGCATACACTTAACCAACTGACGAAAATTAACTGGGTAGGTAGTTTTGGCTACACGGGCCGTTGGGAACCGGATTGGAAACGGGCGCGCTATCTGCGGGCAACTGGCTCGATGGGTGCCGATGGACAGCCACAGCCGTTTGTGCTGGCAACACCAACCGATCCGACACCAACCGAAGTAGGACGATTTAACTCCAAACTTCACGAATACGTACTGTCGGGTATTACTAACATTGAGCACACGTTTGGAAATCCAACAGACCGCGAGCCAAATCGAATTAAAGGTGGTTTATATATAGAGAAGAAAGATCGTGACTATGCCGCCCGATTCTATGGTTATCAGGCTGTTGGAAACTCGGTAGCCGCTAAGGCTCAGGGTGTTGAGACAGCTTTCGCTACGGGAAATGTAAATGGTCAGAATGGCTTCTCACTTCTTGATGGAACACGTGATCTGGATTCATATAAGGGATTAAATACGTATCTGTCGGCTTATGTAAGTGGCGACGTTTATTTTGGCCCTAAAGCAAACCTTACGGTTGGTTTCCGGGGTGAATACAACGACCAGCGCATTAAGTCCACTATTGTTGGGGTTGAGAAAGAACTTGTTGCCAATAAGATTTTCAGCCCACTGCCATCGGTCAACTTTACTTACAAACTCAGCGAACAGACCAACTTCCGATTTGCCTATTCGTCGTCGGTAAACCGACCTGAATTCCGGGAGTTAGCTCCGTTCAGCTACTATGACTTCAACCTGCTGGCCGATATTCGCGGAAACACAACGCTGACAACAGCCACGATCCAAAACGTGGATGCCAAGTGGGAGTTTTATCCGACACCCAACGAACTGATTTCGGTGACGGGTTTTTATAAACACTTTACCAAACCAATCGAGTCATTCCTGTTACTACAGGGTAACGGATTTGCCAATACGTTTATCAACGCCCAGGCGGCTCAGAACTACGGCGTAGAAATTGAAATTCGCAAGGGATTTGCCAGTGCCCCCAGCATTTTCCTGCAAAACCTGTCGGTAGTTGGTAACCTGTCGCTCATCAAAAGTTCGGTCAACGTAGGCGAGATTGTTACCGCTCCAGATCAGGGTGGACAAATTAACGAATACCGGAACGTAACGGATGCAGAGCGTCCACTGGCGGGTCAGTCGCCTTACCTGCTCAATCTGGGCGCTTATTATACGACGCCGAAATCAGGCTGGCAGGGTAACATTCTGTATAACGTCTTTGGTCAGCGGATTTTTGCGGTCGGAAACATTCAGAACCCCACCGTTTATGAAATGCCCCGCCACGTAATTGATTTCAACATAACCAAGCAGGTTAGTAAGGTCGAACTTCGGTTTGGTGTCCAGGATATTCTAAATCAGTACGTTCGCTTCTCGCAGGATTTCAATCGCGACGGGAAAATCGGCAATGATGTGACTTCACAAACTGCTGGTGCCGATCAGGACATTCGTAAGTTCCGCCGGGGCAGTTATTACACAATCAGTGCTATTTACACGTTTGGCCGTCGGCTCCTGATTCCTTAAAAATCACCAATAATTTACGAACAAACTAATCCAATTTTTTATGCAACTTGAAAAAAAATGGCAGTACACGCTGCTCCTCGTGTTTGGTCTGACAGCGGCCTTTACCGCCTGTAAGAACGAAGACCAGCCTGCTCCTGTACTGAGTATTACAAGCATCAGCCCAACAACGGCTCCCATTAGTGGAACGGTTGCCATTACGGGAACAGAATTTAACTCAACGCCAGCCAGCAACACAGTAACTTTTGGCGGAAACGCCGTTGCAGCGATTGTTTCGGCATCGACAACGCAATTAGTAGTGACCGTTCCAGCCAATGCGCAGAACGGTACAATCACCGTAGCGACAGGCGGCAAAACCGCAACCAGCACACAGGCCTTTACGTTGGGTAATCGCCCGACTGTTGAAAAAACGGGAAACATCACGGCCAATGAAACCTGGACGGCTGGTAATGTTTATCTACTTCGTGGCTTTGTGGTTGTTAAAGCTGGTGCTACGTTGACTATCGACAGAGGAACACTGATAAAAGGGGCTGTCAAAGAGCAAGACCCAACCGGTGCGTTGAAAGGCGGTACGTTAATTGTAGAAGCCGGTGCTAAAATCGTTGCGGCTGGTACGGCCGATGCACCAATCGTTTTTACATCGAGCAAGGCGGCTGGTCAGCGTAACTATGGTGACTGGGGCGGAATCGTTATCATCGGCAAAGCACCACACAATCGCCCAGGCGGTCAGGGCTTTGAGGGTGGTATTTCAGGTACAATCGGTACATCCAGTGATATTGCTGACAATTCCGGTACGTTACAGTATGTGCGTATCGAGTTCGGTGGCATTGCACTAACAGCGGGTAATGAAATCAACGGCCTCACGCTTTATGGCGTAGGTTCCGGAACCGTGATGGATCACATTCAGGTGTCTTACGGTGGAGATGACGCATACGAGTGGTTTGGTGGTACGGTCAACATGAAGTACCTGATTGCCTATCGTAACTTCGACGACGATTTCGATTCGGACTGGGGTTATGTTGGTAAAGTTCAATACGGTGTTTCGCTCCGCGATCCGAACGTAGCTGACTTATCAGGTTCCAATGGATTTGAGTCTGATAACTTTAACAACGGCTCACCGGCTGCTGGCCCGAACGCTGGTTTACCGCTTACGGCTCCCGTTTTTGCAAACTTCAGCAACTTTGTATTCAGTGGAGCGCCTTCCAATGCGCCGACATCTGCAGGTAGCGGCCCCTATCAGTCGGCTATGCACCTGCGTCGGAATACAAGTACGAGTATTCTGAACTCGCTGTTCTTTGGTTATCCGGAAGGTGTGCGCTTAGATGCGCCAGCCGATGCAACGACAAGCAGCACGTACAGCAATATTACTGGCGGAACGCTTCAATTGCGTGGTGTTGTCATTGCCAATACAACGACGCCAGTTCGTGGAGCAGGCACGATTACGAACGATCAGGCAATAGCTTTCTTCAATACGGCAGCCTTCAAAAACCAGATTATTCCCACATCGGACGTTGCTAAACTGTTGTTAAACGCCGATAATTTCAAATTGGGCACACCTAACTTCCTGCCTGGGGCAGGATCGCCACTGCTGACCGGCGCATCTATTTGGGATGGCAAAGGAGCTGACGCATTCTTTACAAAAGAGGCCTTCGTTGGTGCTTTCGGAACAACCGACTGGACGAAGGGCTGGGCAAACTGGGATCCCCAGACTACGCCTTATAATTAAGACAGTACAATTAATTTTTCATATTGGTGTCGCAAGAAAGGGCCGGAGCTTTGCTCCGGCTTTTTTTTTGCTGTATAGTTTTTAAGCGATTGCTTAGTGGGGCTTTTAGCGGCAGACAGCCGACCGGGTATTGTTATCAGTCAATTTATTTGCTATTTGGTGAAACAGATATACCAGATGGTAATGGTTTGGTAAATGTCAGACTCCATGTGACTTGCAAATTGCCTGTTCGTCTAATACTCGACTAAATCCATGAACTTTTAGGATATTTGTAGCTGTTGGTCAATAAATTTGTTCGAAAAAGGAGAATGTCTGGTTAAATGAACCGACAACGGTCTTTTTTGGCCCAATACGACCTTCTTTTTGGCTGATGATTAAGTACTTATTAATTTGCGCGCTTGTGTTGGCCAATAGTTGCGTAAAAGCAGGTCCGTTTATTACAATAACCCCTTAGTCGCCGTAACGATGATCTCTAAAAAAGCTAAGTATGCCATCAAAGCCCTCAAGGTTTTGACTGAAGAGTACGGAAAAGGTCCCGTGTTGATTTCATACATTTCGGCGAAGGAAAACATTCCGAAGAAATTTCTCGAGGCTATCCTGCTGGAACTTCGCAATCACGGAATTCTGCAAAGCCAGAAAGGCAAAGGCGGTGGATATCTGCTACGTGTTGATCCGGGTCGGGTGAATCTGGCACAGGTGCTACGGGTTATCGACGGGCCTATTGCGCCCACGCCCTGCGTATCGTTTAATTTCTATGTCAAATGCGACGATTGCAATGACGAAGTGACGTGTATGCTGCGGCCCATTATGGAGCGGGTTCGGGATGCGAATCTGGGTGTTTATGAAAATACTACTCTGCTGACGTTCCAGAATCCGACGTCGCTCGAAACTAAAGAAATTCCCATTGGCGCCAAAGCCGCCGAATTAGTTGACGCTCCGGCAAACCGGATGACGGCGTAATATAGGTTTGTAGTTTGTAGTTGGCTGACGCATCAACAATATTAGGCGTCAGCCAACTACAAACCACAAACTCATTCTGGCTGATGTTCCTTCCGCAGTAAATCGTTTACGGTTTTAACCGGGTTGAACGTAATAAGCGGCACTTCAACAAAAATTGTATTCCAGTCGGCCATCGCGCCGTTCCATAGGCCGGGCAACTCTTGCGCTTTTAAATCCTTCCCATCTTTCGATTTAGCCGTAATGAAGCCCGTTAGCGGGTCGCGGTAAGCAGGCAGGTCGTATTTTTTGCCGTGATGGTCTTTCAGGCTACAAACTAAATCGACCGGGTTGAAATGGGTTGCTTCGTCGAAAATCGCTTTTTGAGCCGGGTTTGTTAAATCAATCTGCGCCGATTCAACCACTTGTAGCGATACCGAGCCATCCTGATTTCTGGCCCAGAATGGACCACCCCCCGGCTCACCAACATTTTGCACCATCCCGCACGCCCGAACCGGTCGGTCTAACTTTCGGCGGAAATAAGCCAGTTTCTCCGCAGTTGACAAATTCTCAAAGCCTTCGGGTGGCAGCGTAAAGAGCGTCCGACGGAAGAGTTCGTCAGCCTCGGCAAGATAACCTTCGCTTACCTCGTCAGTCTCCAGCAACCCCTGCAAACGCGCAATTTGCTGCTGGGCATCGAGCAGAACGGCTGCTAGCACTTTCTTATACGTAACAGTCGTTTCTTTGATCTCATCGGGAACAACATTGTCGATGTTCTTAATGAAAACGATATCGGCGTCGATGTCATTGAGGTTTTCGATCAGCGCACCATGACCCGCCGGACGAAACAGCAATTCGCCCTCGGCCGTGCGAAATGGCGTATTATCCATATTGACCGAAATGGTATCTGTCGATTTTTTCTGTTCCGAAAAACTAATGTCGAACGTAACGCCCAACCACGCTTCATAATCAGCTTTTTGTTCGTCAATCAGACTCTCGAAACGGTCGCGGTGTTCGGGCGAGACGGTGAAGTGGACTTTCACCAGCCCATCGGAGTTGGCGTAGGCGGCCCCTTCCACCAGGTGTTCTTCTACGGGTGTTCGCGGCCCATCGGCATACCGGTGAAATTTGAGCAACCCTTTCGGCAAACCACCATAGTCAAGTCCATCCTCGGTCAGCAAAAACTCCAGCACCGTTTTCCTCAGTGATGGCTGCCAATCATTCTCGGCAACGGCTTTGTCCAGATCCTGTCCTTTAGTGGCCATAACCGCTTTCAGGTCGTCGTAAAAGGCAAAATCCGTAAGCCGGGCAAATACGTCGTCGGTCGCTTTATCGGATTTGCCATCGAGTGCCGAAAATAAGCCTTTAAACATCCGGGTAGCTGCCCCTGACGCCGGAACAAACTTGACCAGGTCGCGTTCGTGGGCCGCTTCGTCAAACCGGTGGATGTAGGCGGGCAACTCATCTTCGGCAATACGAACGATGCCATCGCCAACGGTGGCGGCTTTAATTACGTTCAGATACGGAAAACCCTGTACGAAATGTTGTATCTGCCGGTCAATCTGGTCGAGCGATATGCCCTGTGCCAGAATCTGATCCTGATCCTGCTCAGTAAATGCCATATATAGTAAAAGGAAAAATAGCGTTAGGAACGGGCGGCAAATTGGGTATTTCGACAATATGACGCAAATCAAATTATCGCTAAAATAGCGTTCGCAACCAAGAATCTGCTTGATACTATATCTTTAGCTCGCCATAACAACCCGCTACACCGATGAAACTTATTGCTTTCGATGCCGACGATACACTCTGGGTCAACGAACCAAATTATGTTGATGTAAAGCAGAAATTATGCGAACTGCTCTCGCAACACATTGATCAGGATACGCTCACGGAACAGTTTTACGATGCCCAGATTCGGAACTTACATCAGTTTGGTTATGGGGCTAAAAGTTTCATTCTCTCCATGATCGAAACGGCCATCGAATTGACAGGTGGGGCGATAACAGGGAATGAAATTCAGCAGATTATTGATGTTGGGCGACGGCTGCTCGATTTCCCGATCGACGTACTGGATGGCATCCCTGAGGTTCTGGAAACGCTCTCGAAACAGTATGATCTGATGGTGCTTACGAAAGGTGATCTGTTCGATCAGGAGAGCAAGATTGCCCGTTCGGGGCTGGCCCATTATTTCAAATATGTCGAAATTGTCAGCGAGAAAAATGAGCGGGCGTATGAGCGGGTTTTACAAAAGTACAATGTACAACCGGCTGACTTTCTGATGATTGGCAACTCATTAAAGTCGGATATATTGCCCGTTGTTCACATTGGTGGACGCGCCATTCACATCCCTTACGCCATTACGTGGGCACACGAACGGGTAGACGATGCGCAGTTAACCGGCAAGTCATATACAACGTTAAGCAACGTTCGGGAACTGTTGGAATTAGTAGAGAAGGCTACGGAGAAAGCGTAAAACTATCGGCATCCAGATTGGCCGGAAACTTCGCCCGAAATGCCCGCAATTCATCTAACGAAAGCGTTTGCTGATGAACGATTTCGGTATCGGCCTGGCGGAAAAGTACGTCGCCTTTAAAATCAACTATGGCCGATTCGCCAGAATAGGAATGGTTCTGACCATCTTCGCCCACACGATTAACACCCACCACGTAACTTAGGTTTTCGATGGCGCGGGCCTGCAACAATACGTTCCAGGCATTGCGACGGGCGGCAGGCCAATTGGCAACGTAGAGCAATAAATCGTAGTCAAAATCGGAGGATTCTGTTTGGTGGTTTCGGCTCCAGACCGGAAATCGAAGGTCGTAGCAAATAAGCGGACAAACGCGCCAGCCTTTCCATTCTTTCACAATCCGTTGTGTTCCAGCAGTGTACACAGCGTCTTCGCCTGCCATCCGAAACAGGTGCCGTTTGTCGTACGTATCGAACTGCCCGTCAGGCTGCATCCAGATCAGCCGGTTGAAATACATACCCTTCTCCTGCACCACGTAACTGCCCGTCACAACGGCTTTGGTTTGAGCCGCCATCTGTTTGAGCCATCGAAATGTAGTCAGATTCATTGGCTCGGCCACAGCACGAGCGCCCATCGTGAAACCCGTTGTAAACATTTCGGGCAGCACAATCAGGTCCGTTGGTTCGGGCAGGCTAAAAATACGCTCCTCCAGCATGGCCCGGTTCGCTACGGGGTCATGCCAGTACAGGTCGGGTTGGAGGAGGGTGATTTTCATTGGAGAGGGGGAAATTATAGAGACGCAAGGTATTGCGTCTCTATAATTTCGGAAACTTCATTTTGTATTCCGCGTCGGTTTTGCCCTTTGTAATATCGGCTAATTTGCGCTTGATGAGCGTCCGGCGGAGGGTGGGCAGGTAGTCGGTAAAAAGTTTACCGTCGAGGTGGTCGTATTCGTGCTGGATAATGCGGGCGGCCATGCCTTCATACTCTTCTTCGTGCTCGTTCCAGTCGGTATCGACGTAACGAATCACGATAATTTCGGGCCGGAATACTTCGCCCCGAATCCCCGGAATGCTCAGGCATCCTTCCTCAAAACCCCAGTCGTCACCTGCTTCTTCAATGATTTCGGGATTGATAAATATTTTCTTAAAACCAATCAGGGTTTTGTCAATGTCTTCTTCCGCTTCGTCTTCGTTCAGGGGTTCACCATCGACAACAAACATGCGAATACTCTGCCCGATTTGCGGAGCGGCCAGTCCAACGCCAGAAGCCGCATACATCGTCTCAAACATAGTAGCACTCAACGCTTTAACGTCAATGCTGCCGGGTTCAATAGTCTTGGCCCGCTTTCGTAAAACCGGGTCGCCATAGGCAATAATTGGGAGGATCATCTTTTTAATTATGAATGATAGATTAGGAATGATGAATTGTTTTCAGGCTGCATAGAAGTCCATGACTCATCATTCATAATTCATCATTATTTTCTGCTTTCCATGTATGATTGAAGGATAATAGCCGCACTAATTTTGTCGATGTTGCCTTTTACCCGTCGGTCCTTTTTTGTACTGCCGCCCGCAATCATTGCCTGAAGAGCCATCACGGACGTAAATCGTTCATCATGCCAATAAACCGGAATGTCGGGCAAAGCGTTCTCCAGGTGCGTTACGAACTTCCTGACACGGGGCGTATTGTCCGTATCATTGCCATCCAATCCTTTCGGCAGGCCAACGATAAACGCTTCGACCGGCTCCCGAACGACATACGCTCTTAGAAATTTCAGCACTTCCTGCGAAGGAACCGTTTCCAATGCCGACGCAATCAGTTGCAACGGGTCCGTAACGGCAATGCCGGTACGTTTCATGCCATAATCAATTGCAAGGAGTCGTGCCATTTTAGGGGCAAAGGTACGAAGGAAAGAAACAGGCTACCCGGTTATCCCGTCGAAAGCTCAAGCCGGTATCAAATGAGATTCTCAGCTTCCCGGCTCCGCCATTTTTCTACATCGGCCCAGGTGTCTAAATCAACGGCAGCCAGCGGAAACGGAATTTCGGCGCAGTCGCTCGAATAGCGTTGAATGAGTCGGCGGGCGCCTACATCGCCGGATAAACTCATGAACTCGGCCCGGTATCGAATATCGAACAGGGCCGGGACACCGAGGTGACCCGCTTCACCATATCGGCAGGCAATAATGCCCCGACCGTCCTGTTTCTGGGTGGTGATAAGCTGGCGCAGGAGCGAAGCCGTTACGTAGGGTTGATCGGTTAACAGAATCAGAAAAGCGTCGATTGGCTCATCGGATAATGTGTTCAGGCCAACTTGAATAGAGGATGCCAAGCCTTCACGCCAGTTTGTATTTACGGGCGTATGAATCAATAAATGAGCAAGTTCTGCCTGAATTTGTTCCTGATTGGCACCCAGCACGACGATAACCGGACCTGCCTGCAATGACAGGGCCTGATCCACCATCAATCGGATTAATGTTGTTCCGTTTTGACGTAGCAATTGTTTGGGTTGCCCCAGTCGGGTAGAGCCACCGGCGGCTAAAATGATGGTCGCAATGTTCATGCGTTAACCAAGCATATCTAAACCTGTCGCGTCCATTTGCCGTTGCTGATGCGCCGAATTGCCGGAGAGCCGTTCGTGAATAGGACCGGATTTGTCTTTGAGAAACCCACCGGCTCCCTTCGTGAAAAACGCTTTTATTTCGGCCATAATCGACAATGCAATTTCGTCGGGCGTTTCGGCTCCGAGGTCAAGGCCGATGGGCGCGTGAACGCGGTTCAGCGAGGCTTCGGAGAAATGCAGGCCATCTTTTTTAAACTCATCCTGCATCTTGTCGAACCGTTTGCGCGGCCCCAGCATACCAATATACGGTACGTCAGTAGCCAGTAATTTCTCCAGCACGGACCGGTCGTAGTTGAAATTATGCGACATCAAAACAGCCGCCGTGCGGTTTGTAATCGTAAGTTGGTCGATAACCGCCTGCCGGTCGGCATACAGAACACAGGTCGCTACCGGAAACCGTTTGGGCGATAAATGGGCAATGCAATCGTCGGTAACGGTCACCTGCCAGCCGAGTTCGCGGGCCAGTTTCGCTACGGGAACCACGTCATAACCCGCCCCGAAAATCACTAATTCGAGACCCGGATCAATACGTTCGATGAATAGTTCAGCGGTTTCCAGCCCCTGCGTATACGCTTTCGTCAGCGGTTTGCCAGTGCTGTAAACGGTTTGCATATCAGTCTGTAGCCAGCCGGGGATTGGTTCACTGCCCTGCTCCGTCAGAACAAATCGACTGCCCGGTTGTAAGGCAGAACCATCACTTTTGAGCACCGTAGCCAGCACCCGGACGTCACGTTTTTGGGTAAACTCTTTCAGCAGCGAAACAGGATTTTGGGCATTGTCGGGATGAATCGGTTCAATGAGCACATCGATGATTCCGTTGCATCCCAGCCCAACCCCGAAACTATTGGCTCCATCGTCCATTGTGTCATACGTAACGACAATTGGCTGACCGTCAAGCATGACCTGCCGGGCTTTTCGCAGGGCATCGCCTTCCAGACAGCCGCCACTAATGGCCCCTTCCCAGCGACCATCGTCAGTGATGAGCATCCGTGCACCGGGTCGCCGGTACGACGACCCTTCGACCCACACCACCGTTGCTAAAGCGGCTTTGCGCTGCGTGAAATCAATCTGCTCAAAAACCTCAACGATGCGGGTTATTTCTTTCATGGGTTATGCTGTCTGTTCTTTATTGGCAGGTAACACCGGGTTGAAACCCGGTGCAAGTAATTGGCGCAGTGACTAATGACTTGCACCGGGTTTCAACCCGGTGTTACCTAACATCCAACAAACAAAGTTTAAACCTTCTGTAAATCAAATGGCAACCGCCGGACGCGCTGACCCGTTGCGGCAAAAACGGCGTTGGCTAAGGCGGGCGCAAAGGGTGGCAAACCGGGTTCGCCAACACCTTTGATGGTTGGACCGCCTTCGGCCAGAATATGAACCTCAATAATGGGCATTTCGTTAATGCGCAGCATCCGGTTGGTATCGAAATTTGACTGAACGGCCCGCCCATTTTCGAACGTAATGCCATCTTTGGTGGCGGCTGTCAGGGCCATCGCCACAGAGCCTTCAATCTGCGCCTTCACCGTATCAGGATTGACAACCGTTCCCAGGTCAATAAGGCAGTAGACTTTATCGACCGTTACGCCACCGTCTTTGTTTTTCGACACTTCGACAACCTGACCGGCCAGCCCCGCGAAAAATTCCCACTGTGCCACACCCCGGCCTTTGCCAGCGGGCAACGGTTTATCCCAACCCGAAAACTCCCGAAGTTTGGTTAGCACCCGTTTTGCATCGGAATCTTTTGTGAGCATCGACAGCCGGAACGCCAGCGGGTCCTGACCGGCTTTATGCGCCATTTCGTCCAGGAAACACTCATGCGCGAACGCCAGCGTCGAACTCGTCACCGACCGCCAGTAGGTGAGCGGAACATGAATATCGGCGTGAACGTAGCGCGTGCTGAGGTTTGGAATTTCGTATTTCTGTTCGCTTATGCCTTCGAGCATGGTGCCGTCGGGCTTGGTTTTATCGTACGTCTCGTTCATCGTTGCGTCGATGGACGGCGAAATGACCTTGTGCTGGAGAGCCAACGCTTTTCCATCGGCGGATAAAGCACCCCGCATAGACGAGAACGTCATTGGTCGAAACGGGCCAAGTAACGTATCATCTTCGCGCGTCCAGACCACTTTTACGGGCTTGCCAACGGCTTTCGAGAGCAAAGCCGCTTCGGTAGCGAAATCCTGCGTGAGCCGCCGACCGAACCCGCCCCCGTTGAACAGAACATGCACGGTGATGTTATCGGCAGGGATTTTCAGAACTTTCGCTACGTCTTCCTTAACCAAATCACCGCCCTGCGAAGACACCCATAACTCAACCTTATCATCAGCTTTGTAATGAGCAAGGGCGTTCATCGGCTCCATTGTGGAATGGCTCACAATGGGCGTTTCGTAAAACGCTTCGAGCTGGTTTGTCGCATCGGCAAATGTTTTGTCGAAATCGCCCAGATTGTGTCCAATTACGCCATCCGTTTTGGCTAAATCGCGAAGCTGTTTCTCGAAATCAACCGTGTTAAAGGTTTCATGTCCCTGATGGTCCCACTTGATTGTCAACGCTTTACGGCCTTTCATTGCGGCCCAATA
>JANPJE010000194.1:0-2113 GCA_031425355.1 Spirosoma sp.
GCAGCAAAGCCAATTATGAGCGGGTTCTGGAAGCAAGTAAAATGAGCGGAGCCGTATCGAAAAACGATGTGGATATGGCCCTCGCTAAACGTAACGCCGATAACGCCCAATTGGAAGCCGCTAAATCAGCTTATCGGGAAGTGGCCGACCTGAAACGATACCTCGAAATTCGCGCACCGTTCAATGGCATTATCAGTACACGGAATGTCAGTACGGGAGCTTATATCGGGCCGTCGGGTAAAGGGTCCGAGTTTCCGCTCTTCGTTCTGACTGAGCAAAAGCGACTACGTTTGGTTATTTCCGTTCCCGAAGCGTATACCGGCTACGTTGACCTGAACGATCCCGTGAGTTTCAGCGTCAAGGCATTCCCGGATAAGAAATTCAGCGGGCAGGTAAAACGCCAGTCCGGTACGTTGGACAAACGTTTGCGGTCAGAACGGGTGGAAGTCGATGTGCTGAATAATGACAAAAAACTGCTTCCCGGCATGATCGCCGAAGTTATTCTGCCGTTGCCCACGAAAAACAGTACGTTCATTGTGCCGAAGTCAGCCGTTGTTAACTCATCCACAGGCGTTTACGTGATTCGGGTTGCTAACAAGAAAGCCGAATGGGTTCCGGTGAAAAAAGGACTTGAGGCCGATGAGAAAGTCGAGTTATTCGGCGATTTGGCCGAAGGCGACTCACTTGTGACAAATGCCACCGAAGAGATTCGGGACGGAGCACCGGTTAAATTGTAGAGACTGGTGTGCCATTGCGGCAATACGTTGCGTCTCTACATTATTTAACGTACCCCAACTTCCTTGGAATCGTGTAAATTTCCGTTTGTCGACCGTCGATGTAGCGGAAGGTTTTCCCGTCGAAAAAGCCATCTTCTTCGAGCATAATACGGACGATTTTCTTCCATTCGGGAATCTCGACGGCTGCATTCAATTCGATGGAATACGCCGTGTTGGCCAGTAATGGGTAATCGCCGGGGCCGGGAACGCCGGTTTGCTGATCCCATAAGCCAATCGTCGGTCCGGCGGCATGGCCATGAACACCAATCGGATGTGAGTAAATTGTGCCGTTGATACCTTCTTTTTTCGATTGCTCCAGCGCGGCCAGTAGCATCTGATTGCCCGTTTTTCCGGCACTAAACTGCTCCGTTAAAATTTCCTGCAACCGATTTCCCTGCTTAAACGCGGTCTTTATGGCGTCGGGCACATCGGTTTCGCCGGGTCGCAATACGTAGGCGTGTTGTTGCTGGTCGGTGTTCAGACGCAGGTAGGTAATGCCGAAATCGACGTGCAGCAAATCGCCGGGCATAATGACTTGCTTATCAGGTCGTTTTGAGAAGGTCCGGAGGTGGTTGAATTCCGTATTCGGTCCGTCGCCACGGTCAGCGCGTTGCACATCGACCGTTGGGTGAAACCATGTCTCTAACCCCAGATTCGTGATACGTTGTCTAAACCACCAAACGACATCATCTGTCGTGGTAACGCCCGGCTGAATGACCTGCTCCGAAAAGCCTTCCTGAATAATCTGGTGCGACAATCGGCAGATGAGCGGATAAATCGCCATTTCTTTTTCCGTCCGGGTTTCGAGCCAGCCGACGGCTACCTTTTCCGCCGGAACAATACGTTTCTGGTACTCAGCGGGTAGTTTTTTGAGAAATTCTTCATGCTCCGTGAACGATAAACCATCGGCGTGGCCGTAGTTCGTTGACGTATTCAGACCGATTTTCTTTGGCTTCCGGTCGTCAATAATCTTCACCAATGCTTCCCACTGATTAGGCCGCACGTCGATGTCCCACGCGCCTTTGAGAAGATTCCCCACGTCGTAGCGGGCGATGGCCAATTTTTCGACATCCTTACCATTATCGAAAAAGACCATGATTGTTCTTCGGCGGGCCGACAGCCAGGTGCTGGGCAGCATGGTTCGCAAAACGGGATCTTCGTTATATTCGCGGGAAATAATAATCCACATATCCAGCCCTTCCCGGCGCATCAGTTGAGGCAACAGATTCGTGAATCGGTCCTCCAGAATCTCGTCAATAATGCGTGCCCGGTCGCGTTCGGGCAGTACGGTAGACGGTGCAGACGGCTGGGCCACTGCGATTGAAAGGATAAATGAA
>JANPJE010000195.1:0-4913 GCA_031425355.1 Spirosoma sp.
GAATCGCCTTTTCCCGTTTCGAGTTGCCCCAGAACTTCGTCGTAAGTTCGATTTTCTTTGGTGATATAAACGATGTGTTTGATGGGCGACCGACCGGTTGGCAACGCGGGAAGCGGGTTCTTACCATCGTCCGTAATGGTAACCGTTTGATACGTATTGGCAAGAACCTGTTTGGTGTAAATGGCTAATTGTGCGGCAGCAGGAACGGGAACTGCCTGAAATGTAGCCAGTTGAATATCACCGATGTAGGTTCCCTGCGGAGGTTTAACGAAATTTCGACCACCATTTGGCCCGGCTCCGTAGCCCCGCGCCGATGTTATGTAGAGCGTTTTTTCATCAGGCGAAAGAGCCACGCGGGTTGGTCCCCATCCGGTTGGAATCAGCCCGCGAACGGTGCGCGTCGGTACGTCCACAACAGCAACGGCATTGAAAGCCAGCAAGGCAACGTACAGCGTCTTTCCGTTTTTGGTCAGGGTAAGACCAAATGGCATCAGGCCCCGGTAGCGATTAAGTTGCGCATTGATTTTGAGGGGAATTACGCCTGCCAGTTTCCCGCTTTTATAATCAATTACCGAGATATTATCGTTCGTTGCGTTGGAGACGAATGCAAATTGATTACCGACCACAACCGAGTTGGGCGATGAGCCGCCAACGACTTCGGCCTCTTCGATCATACTGCCGATCTGAACACCCGTTTTGAATTTATTGACGACTTTATTAGTGCTTAAATCGACCGTCCAGACGCTCATCGCTTCGAGGGATAGCGGGCTTCCCAAACCCGGAACACGCTGTCCATCAATCACTACGCCCTCCCTCGATTCTTTCGTGTGTGCACCATAGGCCGGGAATTTCAGCATCAGGGTGTCTTTGTTGGTTGGCGTTACACCCGGCAGTTTGGGGTAATTGTACAACCCTACATTCGCTACAAACGCCAGCTTTTTATCCGGCGAATTCACCGCACCGGCGGACCGGCTGGGGCTAATGGCCAGACCAAACGGCTGCCGCCCGGTTGGGATGGACGCGGTGATTTGCTTTGTTTTCAGGTCGATACGTACCAGACGAAAGTTGGCCCGGTCGAGCACCAGGAGTTCCCCGCCGTTCAGCAGCAGATCGGACGTAAAGCTGTCGGTGTAGCCGTTGCCATCGAGGGCGATGCTGTCGATGGTTCGGAGTTGGTCGATGTCGAAAACGAGCACGCGTCCTTTATCGCCGTTGCTCAGATAAACCGTTCGGTTGTCGGGCGCGAAAGCCACACCCAGGAACGAACCATCTTTCAGCGCGGCAGGAATTTTACCGGCATAATCGGGGATGCGGGTAGCCTGAAAATCAGTCAGATTGAGTACCGTCAAAACGCCGTCATGCAGGGAAACCGCCCGTTGCCCGTTGGGCGAGATAGCCAGCCCGAACGGGTCATTGGTAATGCGCATGGTCCTTCCGGCAGGCGTTACGTATCGCCCGCTTGGCAGCACCGATTTTCCATTCGTGTCAATTTTACAAAACTCCCCCCTGCCCGGCACCTGTACTGTTGTGTAGGTCCGCTGAGAAAAAGCAAAACCGGAGAACAGGAGAAAAGAGAAAAGGAGAAGTTGTTTCATACGTTGACCTCGGACGTTATTATGGAGTGTTGAAAAATAATTTATCATTCACCCATATTCCGGTTTATGATCGACAGATAATAGTCCACATCGGGCGTTGACAAGCCGGGTATTTTTGCTTGTTCGTCCCACACCCGGAGTTGCAGAATCCCTTTGAAATACGGATTGGTTTCAAACGCCAGAGCCTCCCCTGCCCGCATCGCTCCGCCCTGAAACTCCAGTGTTTTCAGACTCGCTTCCGACAGCCTCGCAAAGTAACTCGAATTTTTATAAACCAGATACCGCTTGGCATTGACGTGATTTTCAATCAGTTGCGCTACTTTTTCCGAAAATCCCTGCTCCCGCAGAAAGTCCGCGCCCAGCCGTTCGTGGTCGACAGTTCCGTAGCCATCCATGTACTCCATCGTGGCCTCGACGCTGACCAGTTCGGGCGGCAGCAGATGACCGATGTCGTGCAGAAAAGCCGCCATAACGGTCTCTTCATCGGCCCCCGCCTGTTCGGCTAAGTGAGCACATTGCAGGGCGTGTTCGAGTTGCGTGACCGGCTCCCCAAAATAAGCATCGTGACCACTTTGGGCAAAAAGATTGGCGATAAGTTGCATTGGTAACGCCGGACAAGACGTCCGGGCGATTGCTGTCGGTTTCCGTAGCGACGGACCGTTAAAAACCGACATGATTTGATTTAATAAAGAGGTCGGTTTTGACCGCTCCGTCGCTACGGCGGGCTGGCGTTTCAGAAACCGACAGCACATCATTTCCCGTCCTACATATACGATAAATACGTCCGTTCTACCCGTCCGTCGTCATACAAATCAATGAGCGCGTACCCGGCTTTGGTTTGCTGATACGTATCGCTCGTCCACCAGTTACCGCTAACGGCTCCATTGCACATATATGTAACACCGTTATAATCGACCCGATCGAGGAGGTGCATGTGTCCGCTCAGAGCCGCTTTTACATTCGGATACTGATAAAACAGCTTCAGCAATTCGGGGGTGTTGGCGAGTAAAATACCCGCCGGAATTGTCCAGTTACCTTCTTTCTGATTTGTCTCGCTGAAGAATCCCGTCGGGCTAAAAATGGGGATGTGCGACAGGACTAAAACCGGTGTTTTCGGATTGGTTTTAGCCAGATCAGCTTTCAGCCAGTCCATCTGTTCGGGGTCGATTTGGCCCGTGTACCAGTTACCGTCGGGCTTGGGCTGCACGCTATCGAGGATGATAAAATGCCAGCCGTTTTTGTCGAAACTGCGGTAACGACCGCTGATTTTCAACTGGTCCATCGCCCATTTCTTGCCATAGGCCGGGTCACTTTTCGCCTTCTCGAAACCCCAGATGTCGTGGTTACCGATGCAGTACTCGATGGGCAGGGAATTGTCGGCGTTGACAACGGTTTTCCAGGCGTCCCACTGCTTCTGAACCTTGTCGCGGTCCTGCGCCAGCGCGTCCATAATCACGTCTCCCCCGTGGAGGATGAATGCCGGTTTGTCGGCCTGATTCTGGGCGTGGTGGAAACATTTCGCAACAGCGTCCATCGGTTTTATGTCCGGCGTAATGTGCGTATCGCCAATGTAGGCAAAGCGAACCGAGCGATTGCCGGGTGCGAAAGAGAAGGCAGGGATGGTTGCCAGCGGAAGAAGAGTGGCGGCTTTGAGGAGGGTTCGACGGTTCATAGAGAAACAATTTATGGTTTGTCGTTCGTAGTTTGTTGCTCACCTCCGGGCGACCATGTTGAGCGTAGTCCCATGTTGAGCGTAGTCTCAGACTACGCTCTGGTGTTATCCGGTCTCTGACCGGTGTTGGACAGCAACACCGGTCAGAGACCGGATAACACCCCGATGAAGTTAAAAACTTCGCCGAACCAGCGCAGAAAAGCTAAGTCAAACAACTTCTAAAACTACGAACGACAAACCATAAACGAATAACTTACTTTAAAATCCACATCAGGCTATTCACATTATCGCCAGTTTCGCCATACTGAGTCGTCACGGCGGTTTTGTAATTATCTGAGTTGAAGTTACGCTCGTTGGCCGGGTACTGCCACCGTTTTGGAATCCGGCCCTGATTGCCCGTTCCGACGCCCGTCAGAAACGCTGGAATGCCCGTTCGACGCTGGTTGTACCACGCTTCCATACCCGAATTCTGGAAGAAAGCCAGATATTTCTGGGTCAGAACCTGATTCAGACCGGCTGCGCTATTGCCCGCATATTTCACCAACGGTTGCGCCAGATAATCGGCAATGTTCACCTTAACAGTGTAGCTATCGAAGTTGACAATGCCCCCATCGCGCGAGAACGTAACAGTATTATCACCGTCTTTCAGACCGTAGAAGGCCATCGACGTACTGATTCCCCGGTTATAGAACGTCTCGGCGTTGCCTGCGCCCCAGCCCCGGTTAATGCCTTCGGCCAGATTGAACTGCAACTCCGTGAAGCCGATAATGTCTACCGTTTCAGCTACGTCGGTCGTGTAATACCGTTTCCGGTTCTGATACGAATACAGTCCTTTCAGTACGTTGGTGGACATATCGCCAAGATCTTCGCCCGACGAGGCACCTGCAAACGCATCGTAGTCGGTTGGTTTCTTACCGGCTTTCAGCAGGGCTTCGGCTGGCTCGGCCACAATGAATACGCGGGGATCTTTGCGGGCAACGAGCAGATCGACGTACGTTTTTGCCATGTTCTCACGAGTGGCATTCTGACCGAAGTTGGACGGGTTGCGCGAGTACTTATTGATCGTGTTATGAATGTATTGCAGGTCGTCGTCGGTGCTGGTCATGACCGGGTATTGGGCCGGAGTGTTCAGCACAGCGGCAAAGCGGGCTTTCACGTTCAGATCGGTATCGGCATCTTTCGCGCTCAGGCTAATCAGCACCCGAACCTTGAACGTATTGACCGCGCGCTGCCATTTAACCAGGTCGTTGCCGAGGTAAATGTCTCCCGTCAATGACTTGTCACCTTTGGCAATCAGGCTGGTCAGATCGGCATTTGATTCGTCGAGCCATTTCAGAACCTGCACATATACGGCTTTCTGGGTGTCGTATTTTGGTGCGATATTGTCTAAGCCTTTCAACGCATCGGTCATCGGAATATCGCCCACGCGCTTGGTCATGTTCTCGAAGAAATACGCCCGAAAAAACTTACCCAAAGCCGTATACGCATTCACGTCGGCGGCACCAGCGCGTTTGGCTTCCTCTTCCATCTTGACCACGTTTTTCAGCGTCGTGAAGTTAAGGCCGGTGGTGGTCCAGCTATACTCGTTGGTCGAGTAGTAGTTGTAGTTGGATGCGTAGAACTGGTTCCAGCGTTGCTCACCACCC
>JANPJE010000196.1:0-8068 GCA_031425355.1 Spirosoma sp.
GGGGCTGGACGTAGCGTATTACAACAATAACAGCCGCAATCAGATTCTGGCTATCCCGCTCGATCCGGTGTCGGGCTACTCCAACGCGCTCATCAACGCGGGTCTGATCAACAGCCAGGGCGTGGAGGTGAAGCTGACCGGCAAGCCCATTGTGCATCCCAATTTTACGTGGAACAGCACCGTCATCTGGTCGCGCAACCGAAGCTACGTTCGCGAGTTGGCGGCTGGCATTACTAACCAGACGATTTACGCGCATAACACAAACGTAACCATCGAAGCGCGGGTTGGCGGTCGGATGGGCGATATGTACGGTCGGGGTTTCCAGCGGTCGCCCGATGGGCAAATCGTTTATTCGTCGGTGGGATTACCGGCGGCACTCGATCCTACCACCAAACTGTGGGGCAACGCTTTTGCCGAGTGGAAAGGTAGTTTGCTGAATGAATTCACGGTTAAAGGGTTGCGTATCAGTCTGTTGCTCGATGGGCAGAAAGGTGGCAGCATGTACTCGCAGACGAACCATAAGAACAATACCCTCGGCAAAACACGGGCCACGCTACCAGGCCGCGACGGGGGCATTGTTGGCGAGGGCGTCGTGTTGCAGGCCGACGGTACGTACACGCCCAATACGGTGAAAGTAGCCGCCAGTTCATTCTATGATAATTACTATCAGATCAGCAACGCCGAAGTGAACATTTTCGACGCGTCGTTTCTGAAGATCCGCGAAGCCCGTGTCGAGTTCAACCTGCCCGCGTCATTGCTGAGTCGGGTGGGCGTACGGCAAACGAGCTTAGCTCTATTCGGGCGCGACCTGTTCAACATCACGAGCTTCCCCGGTTTCGACCCCGAGGGCGGCAATCTAAACAGCGGCACCCTTACGCCCGGCGTCGAACTGACACAGTTTCCATCGACAAGGACAATGGGCGCCAATCTGACCTTAAAGTTTTAATGTAGAATGATGGTGAAGATTGTAGAATAAGCCAGCTATTACTCATTCTACAATCTTCTCTATTCATTAAAAAGATAAATCATGAAATCTATCAAAAAACATGGCCTTTTCCTTTTAATCCTATGCGGATTGCTGACGGCCTGTACCAACAATTTCGAGGAAATAAATACCGACCCGAATCGTCCGAAGGAGATCAATCCGGGGGTGATGCTGGGGCAATTGCAATACCGCATCGTAAACAGTTCGGTTACGTCGTCGCGTGGCTTTACGCACGAGTTGATGCAGGTGGATGCTCCGCGCGGCAGTGCCAGCGGGATGGGTTTGCACCGGTACGTTGTTAATCCCGGTGCGGGCGTATGGAGTAATTTCTATGGCTACCTGACTGATATTCAGGACATTTATACCATTGCCGACCGGCTTAACGAGAGTAACTACAAAGCGATTGCGCTGGTCTACAAAAGCTGGGCCTACTCCATTTTGACCGATCTCTACGGCGACGTACCGTATTCTCAGGCCAACAAAGCGACGGAAGGCATCGTAAAGCCCGGCTTCGATAAACAGAAAGACATTTACATCCAGATTCTGAAAGACCTCGAAACCGCCAACGGCCTGTTCGATGAAACTAAAGCATTGACTTATGCCGGTGATCTGGTCTTCGCGGCCAACACCGTAACGGGGGGTAAGAGCGCGGGTATTCTGAAATGGAAAAAATTTGCCAATTCGCTGCGACTTCGGTTGTTGCTGCGGGTATCGAAACGGGATGGTGAAGTGAACGCGAAGGAACAGATTACCGCGATTCTGGCCGATCCAGCCAAGTTTCCGGTGATGACGGCCAACGCCGACGATGCCATTTTTCGCTATCCCGGTACGTTACCCTACTTCAATCCGTACTACAACGCCCGCACCCTCGACTGGCGCGAAGGGACCTACTTTACCGAGTTTTTCCTCAGTAAATTAAATGCCGATAACGACCCCCGCCGGGCCATTTGGGCCATTCCTATCACAGTAAACGGTCAACCGGTTTATCAGGGTATTCAGAGCGGGTATCCAACCACATTGGAGTACGCTGTGGGCCGCAACTCCAGTTATACCGATGCGCTGAGAACCCTGCCGCAGTTGGGTGTGATGATGCCGTTTGCCGAGCTGGAGTTCATAAAGGCCGAACTGGCTTTGAAGGGCTACGCGACCGGAAAAACGCCCAAAGCGCATTATGACGCTGGTATTACGGCTTCCATGGTGCAGTGGGGCGCAGCCGTGCCAGCGGGGTTTCTTGCGCAAAAAGGCGTAATGTATGACGTTGCGGCCACCACCGAGAAGCAGTTGGAGCAGATCATGCTCCAGAAATACTACGCCTATTTTTTCGTCGATTACCAGTCGTGGTTCGAGAAACGCCGGACGGGATACCCGGTGCTGCCACGGGGCGCGGGCATTCCCGCCGAGAACAAGTTTCCAAGCCGGGTGCCGTACCCAACGTATCTCCAGTCACTCAATCCGGAAGCTTTAGCAGCCGCCGTCGCGTCGATGGGTGGCGATAACAGCGACGTGAAGGTGTGGTGGGAAAAGTAATTCTGAAGTGAAGAATGAAACGTGAAGAATAATAAAGCACTCATTACCCGCCTATTATTCACCTTTCACTCACCAGTTTTTAAATACAACCCAATTAAATCCATACAACAATGTCTATCAAACATCTACTCTGGATTGCTTTTTTGTGGCTGTCGGGAGCCAGTTCAGCCTTGGCGCAAGGAACCAGCGCGGGCTTTACGGGCTACGTGCAGGACGCCAAAACCAGCGAGGTTCTGCCCGGCGCGACTGTGCAGGTACGGAACGAAAGCACCGGTTTTACTGCCGGAACGGTTACGGATATTACGGGGAAATTTCTCCTTCGTGAGCTGCCTGTTGGCGGGCCATATACGCTCACCATCAACGTAGTAGGTATGAGTCCGGTGGTTCGTAAAGGGTTTACGCTGAACCTCAGCGATATGATTCAAACGGGGCGCATCGGGCTGTCGGACGGAGAAACGATGCTGAATGAGATTGTGGTGAAAGCCAATGAGTTCAAGTCTGACCGGATGCGGCTGGGGCAGGCCCGTAAAATTGACGGACAAACGCTGAACCGCATTCCAACCGCCACCCGGAACTACCAATCGCTGGCGTCGCTCTCGCCGTTGAGCCGGGGCAATATCGGAGCGGGCAGCAAGGGGGGCATGACGGGTTATCTGCTCGATGGCGTGTCGAATCGCCGGAACGTTTTTGGCGATGTTGTCGATGGCGCATTCCCGGTTTCGATGGAAGCCATTCGCGAGTTCGAGGTCGCCAACAACGCCTACGACGTAACAAACGGCCGGGGTGGGGGCAGCGTGATCAAAGCCATTACCAAATCGGGAACGAACGAGTTTCACGGGTCGGTGTTTGGTTTTTATGCCGCCCAGGCGCTCACCGGCGATCAATTTCTGCGGGACGAAACCGGCAGTCTTGTCACGAAAACCGGCGACTTCGACGTGAATCAGTTTGGTTTCAGCCTCGGCGGGCCAATCGTGAAAGACAAAGCCCACTTTTTCATCACCGCCGACCGCTATTCGATTGTGTCGCCCTACAGCGTTGATGATTTCGACGTGTCCGGGGCGACGCTGGCCGAAGCCGAAAAAAACCTGAGTATCACGAAGGCCAATATGGATGAGATCGTTAACATCCTGCAAAGTCCGACCTTCAACGTACCGATTCCGAGCCACGGCAAGCAGTACGGCACCATTCAAGCGCCCAACACTACGGCCAACGTACTGGCACGCATCGACTGGCAACTGAACCCGAAGCACCAGTTCACGCTGCGTTACAATTACCATACCTTCTATAACCCCCGCAAACGAAAGGGCCTGCTTTCGACCCAATACGAGGAACGCTCCTACGACCACTCGGTGCTGGCATCGCTGCGGAGCCAGTTGGCCCCCACGGTACGTAACGATCTTCGGTTGAGTTACGCCAACGTTGTTCGGCCTAACACGCTCATATTCAACCGCGCTCCGGTGGGCCGCGTCAACGTAACGTCGCGCTTTGCCGACAATTCGAGCCGCACCCGACAGGTGTATTGGGGCAACCAGTACTGGATTCCTGAACACATTGCCGAAACCAATTATCAGCTTATCAACAATACCAGCTTTCAGTTCGGCAAGAATTTCCTGACCGTTGGGGCCGATGTAATCCTGAACCAGATCAATGATAACCTCACACACTACCAGCAGGGTGAGTTTTTTTATGAAGGCATCGAGAACCTGCGGGCCAACAAGCCGTATCGGTACGAACGCAAAACGCCGGTCAACGGGGCCGGTGGGTTCAAACGCCCCCGCATCTGGGATATGGGCCTGTATGCCCAGTTGGAGCGCGACCTGACGCCCCGCCTGAACATGGTGGCGGGCCTGCGCTGGGACGCTACGTATATTCCTAAAAAACCAACCTATAACCCGACGCTCGACCAGGAACTTGGCATCCGTACCGACGTGGCCCCCTTTGACCCAACCGGCATTCAGCCCCGCCTGAACCTGAGCTGGGACATGAGCGGAGATGGAAAAAACATCGTTAAATTCGGCGCGGGGATGTTTGTGTCGCAGTTTACGACGCAGGTCGTTACGTTCTCGCATATCGACAATGGCGTGGATTTCAAGACCGTCGTTGTGGACAAAAACCTACCGGGCTTCACCGAGGCCGACCTGCCACCCGCCAACTGGCCGGGTTATTTTCAGGATTTTGAGAAGAACGTTCCGGGACAGGCCTACATTGACCAGCTCGTTAAAAGTGGTAAGTTCACCGAGCCACCCGCCACGGTCATCACCCTCGATCCAAACCTGAAAACGCCCAAAACCTGGAAGTTCAACCTAAATTATTACCGCTACCTGACCGACTGGCTGAACGTGGGCGGAGGATTTTATTACAACCGCACGCAGGGAAATTACCTGATCGAGAACCGAAACCTGCGCGACAAACCCGCGTTCACGCTTCCTAACGAGGGCAATCGGGAGGTGTATGTACCGCTGGATCAGGTCATAAAAAATGGCCGGGAAGCCCCGTATGATCTGGCCCGCAAATCAACTAAGTTTACGCAGGTGCTGCAATTTACGAATGCTAACTGGGCCGCTACGTTCTGGGCTTTTGTGGTAGAAGCCAACGCAAAAATCCGTGACGGACAACTGAATCTGTCGTACACACGCGGCCAATCGAGGGGGAATCCGCGCTATAATGCGGGCAATACCAACGAGTTGCACACCGTAGGGCAGTCGTACCAGAACTGGGGTCGCGACGTAGCCAACTGGGCCGATGGTGAAGACCTGAAACATAAAGTTGTCGTGTCGGGCGTTTCGCCAACGTTCTGGGGATTTACCTTCAGCACCAACCTGATTGCCCAGCAGGCCGAACGGTTTACAGCGGGTATTGGCGGCAACCGCGACATCATGGGCATTAACCTACAGGACCCCGCGCTGAATACCCTTCTGCCGTTTGTGTTCGATCCTAACAGCAGCAACCTGACCGAGCCGATGCGGACCAGTATGCGAACACTGCTCGAAACGACTTCACCGGAATACCGGGCTTATCTGGAAAAATACATGGGAACGTTCGCGGGTTACAATGGTGGCCTGCAACCCTGGCGGTATAACTGGGATGTAAGTTTGGTGAAGCAGTTTCGTATTTTCGGTAAGCAGCGCATCGAACTCCGGGCCGACGTGTTTAACTTCGCTAACCTGCTCAACAGCGAGTGGGGTGGGTTCAATGAGATTTATAACCCCAACCTGTACAACTCGGTCGATAAATTCGATGCCGCCACCACGAGCTGGGTTTACACGATCAATAAAGATGCCGGCAAGAAACGTTACCGCGTTCCGAACCCGTATCAGGTGCAGTTAGGCGCGAAATGCGTATTTTGATTGTTGCATAACTTGCACCGGGTTGATTGATTTGAAGATATTAATCAACCCGGTGCAAGTCCTATTCGTCATCCCATGCTCCTTAAACCCATTTTTATCACCGCCCTCGCGCTTGCTGCTCAGATCGCACTCGGCCAAACCATCGGCCAGCCGCTGAATCCGTGGCAGGAGGGCAGCGTCGAGATTCACTTTATTCATACCGGACGCGGCAACTGTTCGTTCTTCATCCTGCCCGATGCCACTACGTTTCTGGTGGACCCCGGCGAGCAGGACCCGACCGACCCGCGCACGCTGTCGGCCCGGCAAACGCCCCTCGTGCCCGACTACACCAAACGACCTTACGAGTGGATTGCCGACTATGTTCGGCAGTATATGCCCGCCGGTCGCCCGCCCGAACTCGACCACGTACTGATTACGCATTATCACTCCGATCACTACGGCCACGTCTATGCTGGTGCGCCGGTTGACACCAGCGGGCGGTACTTAAAAACGGGCATTACGGGTCTCGGCTCGGAGTTGCCGATTCGCCATTTGATGGATCGGGGAACGACGTATCCGGTCGATTTTCGGTCAGATGCGGTTCGGAAACGGTATCAGGGCAGCGCGGCCGGGCGCGGGGTGTTTGCTACGCTCGATAACTACTGGACATTTCTGGATTATCAGCAGAAAGCGAAAAAGATGCGTTACGACGTGTTTGCGGTGGGCAAAACCGATCAGATTGCCATGCTTCGCAAACCACAGCAATACCCGAATTTTAAAATCACCAACACGTATAGCAACGGCGATATCTGGACCGGAAAAGAAGTCAAACATATCTTCCCCGATTTCAGGCAGGCAGCCGCCAATACCCAGCGTTCCGGCATGGATATGCCGGGAGAAAATCAAGTTAGTTGCGGATTCAAACTGAGCTACGGCCCGTTCGATTTTTACACCAATACCGATATCAGCGGCATGGCCGAACTGGGCCTGCCCGACTGGTATAATGTGGAAAGCAAAGTAGCTCCCTACATCGGTGAGATGGACGTAATTACGACGAATCACCACGCCAATACCGACGCCATGAACGTCGATTACCTACGCGCCCTCAAACCCCGCGTCATCATTCAGGAAGTATGGTCGTCGGATCACCCCGGCCACGACGCGCTCCGGCGCATGACCTCGCGCTGGGTTTATCCCGAGGAGCGCGATTTATTCGCAACGGGAATGCTCGACGCCAATAAAGTAGTGATCGGGCCGGGGCTGGAAAGCGCCTACAAAGCGCACGAAGGGCATATTGTTGTGCGGGTGGAACCGGGTGGGCAGCGGTATTGGGTGCATGTCCTCAACCACCGCAGCCGCCAGCGTGAATTATTGAAAACGTTCGGCCCGTATCAGTCAAAACAAACGAATCCATGAAAAACCGTATTCTGTTCTTGCTTCTGCTCGCGCCCGCTCTGGTATGGGCGCAAAAAGGTGTTGACCTCAAAAAACTCGACGCGGCTCTCGAAGCCCGGCGCGTGATGCTGCCCAACGGCTGGAGCCTGACGCCTGCCGGACGCTCGCTCGAAGTCGGGGATTTGCCGCTCAATATTGCTGTATCGGCCTCGCAGAAATTCATGGCCGTGACCAACAACGGGCAGGGTATCCAGACAATCCAGTTGATTGATCCGAAAGCCGAGAAAGTGCTGCACAGTGTCGAGATTCCGAAATCGTTTTACGGTCTGAAGTTCAGTCGCGACGAGCGATTTCTGTACGCATCGGGTGGTAACGACAACCGAATCCTGAAATATGCTATTGCCGACAATAAACTGACGCTGGCCGATAGCTTAGTAATGGGTAACCCCTGGCCCGAAAAAATATCGCCCGTTGGGATTGAGATCGACGACGAGCGCGGTTTGCTGTACGTAGTGACGAAGGAAAACAGCTCGCTGTATATTTTCGATCTCGCTACGAAAGCCATTGTGTATCAGGATAAACTCGGCAACGAAGGCTACACCTGCGTCCTCTCGCCCGACCGCAAAACGCTGTACGTATCGCTGTGGGGTGGCCGAAAAGTGGGTTTATTCGATACGCAGACCCGGAAGATGACCAGCACCATTCCGGTGTCGTATAATCCGAATGAGCTGATTCTGAACAAAAAAGGAACGCTGATATACGTTGCCAACGCAGGCGACAACAGCGTGTCGGTCATCGACGCAAAAGCCGGGAAGGTGATTGAAGTGCTCGACGC
>JANPJE010000197.1:0-1894 GCA_031425355.1 Spirosoma sp.
GAATGTGCGTTTGCAAATAATCAAACTCCTGGCGCAGTACGTAATACACGCTCGATCCGTCGGTATTTTGCTGACGTACCGTACGCTGGTGTTTCGACTCGGCTTTGACTTCGGTGTTGGATGTTTGACCGAAATACGTTAGTTCATACTGATTCTGACTGTCGAAACCCGATTCGATGAGTTGCACCCGGTAATCGGCGGGAACCGTGACCGAACCCGACCGCACAAACGGATAAATGTTGACCGTGAACGAGTTTTCGACAATAATACCCTCGTTGGTTGTTTCATTGGGTGCTCCCGAACCGCCAACCGTTGGGTTATAAACGCGCTCGAACGTAACGAACTGATTGCCGGGTTGGTTGGGAGCCGTAACCGGAATGTCGAGCGTTACGTTGATGCCGCCACCCTGTGGGGTCATTTTCAGCCGAACGCGGCCCGTGAGCAGGTCGTCAATATCAAAAAAGTCGAAGAAGTCTTTTTTAAGCGGCAGCAGAAAACCTTTGTCCGTGGCGGACGTTTGCAGATTCCCGTCGAAGTAGCGGCCCCGGTCGGTGGGGAAGGGCAAGCGGATTAAGTAAGGCTCCAGCAAATCGCTGACGGTGAGCCAGGGGTAATTTCCCGCCTGTCCCGGTAAGGGTCGCTGGTTGTCGCGCCATGACTCGCGGGCGTAGTACGGAACGGGGGTGTTCGAGTTCCACTGCGCCTGTGGTACGTAGGTAAACTGCCGGAAGAAGCGATTTTGCAACGCCATCGGGCGCGGCTGGCTTGGATTCAGCCGGGCGTACTTATCCGACTTGATAATGAAATCACTGACCTTGTCGATGGCGCGGGCGTCGGATTTCTTCTTACGCAACGGAAAGCCCAGCACTTCAACAATATCGCCCGGCCCGGTGGTTAGTTCTTCAAAATCCTGCTCGAACTTCTCCTTCGTCAGCAGCGGCAATCCGTTGGGCGATTCGATATGTTCATGAAACATCGCCGGATTTTGCTGCTGCAACAGGGCGCGGCTTCGGTTCAGGTAATCATCTACCTCACGGAACCGGTCGCGGAAGTCGGGCATGAAGAGTTTGATGGCGTACCAGAACTTCTGATATTCAATATCGCGCTGGTGCAGCGGGCAAACCGAATTGTCGAAAAGCCGGTCGTTTCCCATCGACACATCGACCCAGCTCAGGTCATTCCCCGAACTGAAAAACAGCGTTTTTGGAGACGTACCGCCCACCACGCGGCCCCGGTAACTCAGGATAAACAGGCGGTTGATGTCTCCGAAATTATATTCGGCAGCATCCTGATCGAGAAACAGTTTCAGCGCGTCGCCCAGCCGTTTGTGGCCTACACTCGTCGAATTCCGCAACCGGTCGAGGTCCGTGCGAACATCGAAAGGCGTGATGGTGACGAACGTTTTGAGTTTATCGTAATTGAAAAACAACTCGCCCACGTCGAGGCAGTCCGATACGACGCGCTGGTCGTTGACGGTGCCGCTGAGGTCGCGTTTGAGAGCCAGGTTCAGGAAGGCCGAACGCACCAGATCCATCCGCGCAAACGGACTCGGAATAGACGTTGCCTGCTTCACGGTCTGGCCGCCCTGCGGGTCGCGGATGGCCGCAATCTGGTCGGTGCCGAGTGGCTTGCTAACGTACCAGTGCAGGCCGGGGGTAGGGTTATGTAAACTGAATGTTGTAGGCATCTGTTATAGTCAAAAGTTGTCAAGTGTGGTCAGGTTTTGTCAAGAGTAGTCAGACATGGAATAGAAACAATTCCTGACCACTCTTGACAAAACCTGACAATGTTTGACTAATCTTTAATAATCCAGCACCTTCGGCAACTTTTCGCGGACGAACTGGTCGGTGCCTTCGGAGAATAATTGTATGAGTTTGTCGGCTTCGCTGCCGTA
>JANPJE010000198.1:0-1685 GCA_031425355.1 Spirosoma sp.
ATTCAGTTTACACCAGTTCATATTCTCCCAGAAAAGTCCGGACGGTCGGTATATCGTTGAACATAAGCACATCCACAATTGAGAGCCAGGGAATAAAATCGCCCTTCAACTGCGGATACTCGACGCGTTTGGCTTTGATAAAATTCAAGTTGATACCCGATTGCGCAAACGTTGGTTTATCGTACAATTCGATTCCGCCGATTGGGTTGATATAGCCCGTCGCGCTCTCATGCCGACAAATGTCCAGGATACGCTCCTGTGCTTTCAACTCCGCATTACCATACACTGACGAAGACTGCACAAGCCGGGTTGTTAATCCCAGATATTGATTCAATTCAACGAGACTAAAGTACACCAGATCGGCGATGGAGTCAGTCGCAAAATTGATAATTTTTTCGGTTATAGGCATAACCGTTTGGTAATAGGGCGCTTTTCGATAGCCCTGCTCAATGGTTTTTAGCAATTTGCTGCGCCATTTCGGGTCGTCGGCCAGGTGTACTTCGTTGATGCGTTTGTTCTGACTGGCATCCTTCAACGGCACGGTGAACAGGTGTTCCTGCCCATTGATTAACAACCGGTTGCGATTTATCCAGCCCCGGTTTATAAACGCTACGTCGTCGTATAGCACGAACGTATTGACCGCGCTCATTAGCTGCATGTAGCCAATGTAAGGCAGGAAATACGGTTGCATGATGGCAAGGGTCATGGGCAGTTACAGTTTGTGGTATCGGTTTGTCGTTTGTAGTCCGTAGTTGGCTGACGCGAAAGTAACTGACGCCGGTCCGCCAGTGCGGTCAGCCAATTACAAACCACAAACCGATACCACAAACTATTTTAATTTTCGTAAATAATAATCTTCGCCCGGCACGGTCATGCGTGCGCGGAGGGTGGTGTCGGTGCCTAAGCGCATATCGCCGGGTTGGGGTTGTATAACGCTTTTGTCGAAAAAGAGGTAATCCGCATTTTTTGGAATCGGTTTCAGGCCCTGCTCAAATGGGTTGATGGCAATCAGCCTACGCGAGAGTTTGGGGCCGTACAGGGGGTATTCATAATCGTCGTTGATAGTGGCAAGGGCAACGGTCGCGCTGTCGGGTACCAGTTCATCGAAGCGTTTATAGGGAACATACGTATCAGGTCGGCCAATGGTCATCTGCCGAATCCGGTCGGACTGAAACGCCGATGGGAAGGCAACGCCGTCGGGGGCGGTCCAGGCAAAGGGCAGTGCCCGCGTGTTCAGGAATACGGATAACAGGGCTGATAGACAACCCAGTAGGGTGACGACGGCCACGTAACTTTTCCAGATGGGTCGCTTGGGTACATCGACGCGTGTGCGCGGGGTTAGGAATAATAGTGCCAGAAACAGGACGCCGAACAAGCCGGTTTCGATGAAATATCGTCCTTTAAACGGGTCGTATGGGGCCGAGTAGGAGAGGGCTGCGAAATGAAGCAGCAACGCAACGCCAATAAAGCGATGGGGAGTTGAGCGTACGTAGCCAATAAGCACCAGAAACACCAGCGGCAGAATCAGCCCAAAACCAAAAATGCCCCAGTATGGATTGGCGTTGTAAAACACGAATTTCCGGTCGAAGGCAAATGGCTGAATCGAAAAATCGGTTTCTTCGTCCAGCCGCATATTTAGTTTGTCCTCCACCAGAACCAGCGGCTGGCGCATGGCATGATTTATT
>JANPJE010000199.1:0-4409 GCA_031425355.1 Spirosoma sp.
AACTTCATGCCTGACCCGTTGGTCGAAGCGTGGTGGAGGACTCCAATTCAGAGTGATCCGGTAGTCGGGTAGTGGCGGGTAGCCGCTCTCCGTTGTTTGGGAGTGCAAAGGTACAACGCCTATCCCAATTTGCAAAAGAAAGTTGAAAATAGTTAAAATGCCTTTTCTCAACTTTTTACCTCTAATTAATTGATAATCAAGCTCTTAAGCTTATCTTCTCAATTAATTACCTGTTTGGGAGTGCAAAGGTACGCTACGTTTCTGTCTTTGTCAAGTAAATCTGAAAATATATCTTTATATTGATTTTCAGACAGTTACGATTAATTACTTGACAATCAGCGATTTACACTTGCGTTCTAATTCATTCCCGATGTTTGGGAGTGCAAAGGTACATCTCTTCAGAGCGCTTGTCAAGACCTGATTTAAAAATACTTGGGGCCTTGCCAAAGATTATTTGGCAAGGCCCCAAGTATCAGCAACTTAACGGTTAAAAAAATTTAAACTTTTTTCAAAAGATGATTCTTCTTGCCTTTCGAAACAAGAATATACCGGTCCTGGAGCCACTCTAAATTCATTGAAGCTGCTGGGTCGATCACTTTTTGTTTGTTAATACTGACCGCGTTTTGGGTGATAGCACGCCGAGCTTCACTTTTGGACGCATACACTTCGCCCCGGCTGGCAACTGATAATAGGTCCGTAATGTCTTTGCTGTCGGCTAATTCTCCTGCCGATACTTCAGTCTGTGGAACTCCTTCGAAAATTATATCGAACTCATCGATCTGAATCGAGCGCAACGTTTCGACGGTAACTTTCCCAAAGAGAACGTCCGATGCTTTCACAGCTAAATCGTATCCCTCCTGTGAATGAATGCGAGTCGTTACGTCTTTTGCAATCGCTCTCTGCAAAATACGCAAATGCGGTGCTTCTGTATGTTGGCGTTCCAGTTCCTCGATTTCTTCGCGTGACAGAAGCGTAAATACCCGAATCAGGCGAGGGCAATCAGCATCTGTGGCGTTGAGCCAGAACTGATAGAACTGATAAGGCGACGTCAGGGCGGGGTCGAGCCAGACGTTGCCGCTCTCCGATTTCCCAAATTTGGTGCCGTCAGCTTTAGTAACTAAAGGGGTTGTCAGGGCAAATGCCTGGTGTTCCTCCGAACGGTCGGCCCCGCCGAGTGGCGACTCCCCGGCCTCCTTACGGCGTATCAACTCTGTTCCGGTGGTGATGTTGCCCCATTGATCCGAGCCGCCCATCTGCAACCGAACACCCTTATTTTTATACAGCCAGTAGAAATCGTAACCCTGCAATAGCTGGTACGAAAATTCAGTGAAAGAAATACCTGTTTCCAGCCGTTTTTTGACTGAATCCTTCGCCATCATGTAATTAATAGAGATGTGTTTTCCGGCTTCACGCAGAAAACCAAGAAACGAGATTTCTTTAAACCAGTCGTAGTTATTGACCATCTCGGCAGAGTTGGCGCCACTCTCGAAGTCAAGAAACTTCGTTAACTGCTGCCGGATTCCTTCCTGATTACGACGTAATGTTTCTTCGGACAGAAATTCGCGCTCGGCGGCTTTACCGGACGGATCACCAATCATGCCCGTAGCCCCACCGACCAGTGCAAACGGTTTATGTCCCGCCCGCTGCAGATGAACCAGTAGCATAACCGTGGCGAGGTTACCAATATGCAGCGATGCAGCCGTTGGGTCAAAGCCTATGTAACCCGCTGTAATTTCTTTCTGGAGTTGTTCTTCAGTGCCGGGGGTCATGTCGTTCAACATACCACGCCAGCGGAGTTCTTCAATGAAATTCATGTTGAAAAGGAGAACGGAGAAAAGGGACGAGAGAGAGAAAAGGGGAAGGATAAAACTGTGCAAGTTTGTTCCTTTTGTCCCATTTCTCCCTTGGCTTCCATTCCTCCTAATTTCTACAAAATTAACGGTTTATGGCAAAAGCAGAGACGAATCGCCGTAGCTTAAGAAACGATAGTCGTTTTCGAGCGCTACGTTATATATATGCTTCCAGTTATCACCGATCAGGGCGGCAATCAGTAAAATCAGGGTTGAGCCGGGCTGGTGGAAGTTGGTAATGATGCCTTTGCACAACTTAATTTTATAACCGGGCGTGATGTAAATACCGGTATGTGCCACAACCGATTCCTGCCCGTTATTAATAAGGTATTGCAAAACGGCTGTTAATGACTCGCCAACGCCCGGCTGCCCACTGGCTGGAACCTGATACGCATAGTGTTGATCGAGCAGAAATGGATTCGGCTCATTGTTCACCGATTTGACACCCATCCAATATAAACTTTCCAAGGCCCGCATGGACGTAGTGCCCACAGCAATCAGGCTATCCAAATGAGTAAGCAGGTTACGCAGGTTTGCCTGTGTATAAACCACCTGCTCCGTATGCATGTGGTGTTGCCGGATATCCTCCGTTTTGATGGGCTGAAATGTTCCGGCCCCAACATGCAACGTGAGGTAATCATGGTCAATTCCCCGTTTGTTGAGCGTATCAAACACCGCAGACGTAAAATGCAGTCCGGCAGTGGGTGCGGCTACGGCTCCCTCGTGTTCAGAATATACGGTTTGATACGTGTCGCGGTCGGAATCGGTAGCGTTACGTTTTAAGTAAGGCGGCAATGGAATTTCGCCCGCGAACTGGATAAGCTGCGCAAATGTCAACGTTTCCGGTTGCCAATTCAGCCGAACCGTCGATTGGGCATAGTCGTGCCAGGCTGCCATAAGCGTTACGTCACCAATGGACGTGGCAAAAGAAATTTCCAGAATCTCGTCAGGTTTCCAGCGCTTGCGGTTACCAATCATGCCCTGCCAAATGGCCGATCCAGTTGCTTCCATCGCCTGACTGATGGGTTGAGAACCGGGAAACGGACTCAGCAAAAACAGTTCGATGGTGGCGCCGGTCGGTTTCACGAAATGAATCCGAGCCGGAATAACTTTTGTGTTATTAAAAACCAAAAAACTGTTCTGTGGCAATACGCCCGGCAATTCCGAGAACCGCTGGTGACTGATTTGGCCACTCCGATAAACGAGCAGCTTCGACGCATCGCGCTGGGGTAATGGGAAGCGGGCGATGCGGTCGTCGGGGAGGTCGTACTGAAACTGACTCAGCAATAACGTATTCACGTCACTCATCATCCCCGGGTTTCATGAACAAACGAATGGGCAAATAGGCCAGTACGGCAATCAGAATCAATGTGCTGATGGGCATTAGCCACGCATAATCATACGGCTGCATACTCCGGTCTCCCCGGTTGAGCAACGACAGCACAAACAATCCCATTGCCAATATCGTATTGATTGCGGCTGTGAGTGCGCTGAACCAATTCATGAACACCGTATTCAGTTTCGACCGATTTGCCGACCAACGTTCCTGATTGGGTACGGGAATCCGATCCGTCGGGACGCGAAGAAATAACCGCGCAACGGCCTTGAAAAGCGTATTGTTGATGATAAAAATAGCAATCGCGATGTAGAAAATCGTTTCCCGACTTATCGTCTGAATAGTCTGATTGAGGTCATCGAAACGAACCGCAACCTGCTCGGGATAAGAAATGTAACTGCTGAAAAGAGCCAACAGTAAGCCTATAATGGATATGATACGCCAAACGCGAACAAAAAAAGTACCTGCTTTCATTGACAATGAGTGAATCGGGACGCCGAACCGGATCGAATGAGCGAACGAAAATTTATCCGGCCCAACGTCATTCGTTAAAATCAGGGCGCAAAGGTACGGCCCGAACGGGGGAAATCCGTTAGCTTAGCCAATTGTTGAGCATTTTGGTTTAGATATACGATGAAGATTTACACAAAAACGGGCGACAAAGGCCAAACTGCCCTCATCGGCGGGCGTCGGGTGAGCAAAGCCGACTTACGAATTGATACGTATGGTACGGTGGACGAACTTAATTCATGGATCGGCCTCGTTCGCGATCAGCCGGTAAATGTGGGCATTAAGGACTTATTAAAAGAAATTCAGGATCGGCTCTTTACGATTGGGGCAGAGCTGGCGACAGACCCCGAAAAAGCGGCTTCTAAACGACCAATGCCCGTCATCACCCCCGACGATGTTTATTTACTCGAACAGGCAATGGACACTATGGATGCTGAGTTGCCCGAACTGCGGGCGTTCGTGTTGCCGGGCGGCAATCAGGCGGTGTCGTTCTGCCACCTCGCCCGAACGGTTTGCCGCCGGGCCGAGCGATAAGTCATTACCCTCAACGAACAGTCTCCGGTTGATGAACTGGTGCTGCAATACCTGAACCGGCTGTCGGATTACCTGTTCGTGCTAAGCCGCAAAATGGCACAGGACCTCAACGCCGAGGAAGTAGCCTGGAAACCAAGAACGTAGCGTTTCTGCCAGTCAGTTAATCCGTGCCACGGTTT
>JANPJE010000200.1:0-16442 GCA_031425355.1 Spirosoma sp.
AACACTGGCTCCCAGCACTTTACGAATACCAATCTCTTTGGTTCGCTGCACAACGGCGTGAGATACCAGGCCGTATAAGCCTAAGCAGCAGATAAGAATGGCAATGGCGGTAAAGACGTTTATCAGCCGGGCAACCAGTGCTTCGGTTTCGTAAAATCGGGCCACCACATCGTCGAAATACTCATGTTCAAACACCTCATTCGGGTATAATTGCTGCCACGTTTCCCGAATGTGCTCAAGGGTTTGCGCCGGATTTTGGCCCGAAACCCGGATGCCAGCCTGAGCGTACCGACTGGAATAACTGGCAATAAAACAGGGGCCAATAGGTTCCCGAAATGATTTCTGATGAAAATCGCGCACGACGCCAACAATGGGCAGGGGTACGGGTGACAGGTGGTACTGGAGCGTCTTGCCCAGTATTTGCTGCGGATCGCGGAAGCCAAGCTGGTGCAACAGGGTTTCGTTGATGAGGTATTCGCGGATGGTATCGCTTGGCGCAATGTTCCGTCCCGCCACCAGCGACAGACCGTAGGTTTGCAGGTAATTGGCATCGGCCAGCCGGTCACGGATCGGGTACATTTCCCAGTCGGGTCTGCCGTTGAATTTGAAAGAACCGCCATACTGCAACGCGCTTGCTGGTGGGCGATGGCTGAAGCTAACCGACTGAATGTCGGGATATTGCGAAAGTCTTTGCCGGAATGCTTCTTGTGTTGATGACTTCTGACCGAGTAGGTTTACCAGCACCACGTTGTCTTTATGGAACCCTAAATCAGCCTGCTGAACGTATTGTATCTGCTTCGCAACCACCACCGCCCCAATAATTAACGTCTGACAAACGACAAATTGCGTCACGACCAGCACCCGCCTGACCGTGAAACCTCGCGTTGACCCCGTTATAGTCAACCGCCCTCGCAAAGCCGCCCAGGGTGAAACGCCGGATAATATCACCGCCGGATAACCACCCGCCAGCAGCACAACGCCGATCAATAACAAACTCATGAAAGCCATTGTCGGCCCGTCGAACCGGAGCGACAGGGGCACTTGTACCCAGTCGGCGAAGAGCGGTAGCAGAAGCAGAACCCATAACACGGCCAGACCGGTGGCCACCACGATAACGATTGCCGTTTCGAGGAAAAACTGGCCTACCAACTGCCTGCGCGAACTACCCAGCGTTTTGCGAATGCCCACTTCTTTCCCGCGCCGGAGTGCCTGTGCGGTGGCAAGGTTGATAAAATTGATACAGGCCGCTCCAATCAGCAACACGCCAATTACTCCCAGCGACCAGAGCAACGACGAACGTATGGCTCCACCACCCCGCGCCACATCGAAATGAAATTCGCGCATGGGCTGCGTGTGAAACTTATAAAATTTAGCGTCGGCCCCGTAGTGCTTCTTCGCCAGAGCCGGAAATGTTTGTTCGAGACTGGCAACGGCGTTCGGGTCTTTGAGCGTAACGTAAAGCCAGTTCGTGCTGTTAAGATATCCCCAGTTGGTCTGATCGTATTCCGGGTCAAATTGCTTGAGGGTCGCCAGCGAAATGAACACGCCCAGATCGGTATCAGTGGTGGCGGGTGGGTCGGCAACTACGCCCGTAATGGTTGCGTTGGTTTTATTGTCAAGGGTGATAGTCTGGCCTATCGGGTTGGTCTCACCAACGTATTTTCGGGCATAGGACTCAGTCAAAACAACGCTGTTGGGTTGTCTGAGAGCCGTTTTTGGGTTTCCCTGTACCCATTTATAACTCAGTACGTCGAACCATTCCGGCTCAACAAACCCCATCCGATTGTGCTCACGAAAGCGCAGCGGTTCGGACCCACTTTCCCGCTTAACGCTGACGGTCAACTCCCGAATCATCATCAGGAAAGCCGCCTGTTCTACCTGTGGGTAGTCGGTACGTAGCGCCTTCGCCATCGGCAATGGTGCTTCGGGATTATACTCAATCGAGCCATCATCGAGGTACAAATCCGTGTCGATCCGAAAAATGCGGTCGTAGTTGGCATGATGTCGGTCGGTGCTGAGGTGATGGTGCAGGAACAGGAAAATCAGCAGTCCGCCCGCTATGCCCACCGATAAACCGATAATGTTCAGCAGCGTATAATTAAGCTGGGCTTTTAAGTTGCGGAGTGCTATTTTGAGGTAATTCTGAAACATAATCAGTACGTGCCTTGATGCGACAACAAGGTACGTACTGATCTAATTAACAGGCTGTTAATAAATGTTAAGCCTATGTTTTTGCCAATTACTCACTTCGCAAAGACTTGACGGGATTCATCAGGGCGGCTTTGATACTCTGGAAACTCACGGTTAATACGGCAATGCCCACTGCCAATAAGCCCGCCAGCGCGAAGACCCACCATTCGATGTCGATCTTGTAGGGGAAGTCCGCCAACCATTGGGTCATGGCGTACCAGGCAATCGGTGACGCGATGATTAAGGCAACCAGTACCAGTTTTAAAAAGTCTTTTGATAACAGGGCTACGATGCTGGACACGCTGGCTCCCAACACTTTACGGACCCCGATTTCTTTGGTCCGCTGTTCGGCGGTGAACGTAGCCAACCCAAACAGGCCCAGACAGGAAATGAAGATAGCCATGCCCGAAAACCCTAAAAATAGGCCGCCTTTGCGTTCGTCGGCGCGGTACTGTCCGGCAAATGTTTGGTCTAAAAACGTATAATCAAACGGCTGATTCGGATTAACATTGTCAAACACAGTCTTCACATAAGCCAGAGTAGCGGGTACGTTCTGGGGTGATACCCGAATGAGCATATTGTTAGCACGATCCTTCCTGAAGACCAGCACCAATGGCTCAATCCTGTTGTGCAGTGAGCGCAAATGGAAATCCCGGATGACCCCGGTAACGGCTATCTTCCTTGTGTCTAATTCGATTAATCCGGTCGTTCGGTTCTTCCAACCCAACCGCCGGAGCATGGCTTCGTTAACAAGCACCGCCCCCGTTGAATCGCCCGCCAGATCTGTCGAAAAATTCCGTCCTTCCCTGAGTTTAATTTGAAGCACATCGAGGAAGTCGTGGTCAACCGAGACGTATTCGGTGCTTATGGGCTGCTCGCTTCCTTTAGCGTAGAAACTGAAGGTAGTCTTATTGTTCAGTTCACTACCCACATCGCCATTCATCAGGCTTACCCCTTTGATCATCGGGTTTTGTAGAAGTCTGTTTTTAAAGACTATAGCTGCTCGTTGAACAGACGGCGATTTGAGCGGCAGTACCAGTACCTGCTCCTGATTGAAGCCTAATTGCGTATGCCGCATGTACTGCAACTGCCGATAAACGATGATTGTACCGACTATCATCGCTATTGAAATCGTGAACTGAATCACAACGAGTGACTGTCGCAGAAAAGCTCCCTTTCCGCTGGCTGTGAAGGCTCCTTTCAGCACCGAAACGGGTTTGAAGCCAGATAAAATGAAGGCTGGATACAGGCCGCTGACCAAACCAATTAGTAGGGTAAAAGCCAGTAGAAGGGTAATTATTTCCGGCTTCAGAATCTCAATTGTCAGCGTCTTGTCGGCTATACTGTTGAAGGCTGGAAGCAGCCCGTAGAACAATAACAGGCTGATGAACAAAGCCAAAAACGTCAATAGTACAGACTCGGTCAGAAATTGTCCAATCAACTGAAGCCGCAAGGAACCGATAGCCTTGCGAATCCCAATTTCCTTCGCCCGTCCGGCAGAGCGGGCTGTAGCCAGATTGATGTAGTTAACGATGGCAATAAGCAGAATAAACAGGCCAATGGCCGAGAATGTGTAGACATAAGCCAGATTACCACCATTTTCTTCGCCCATCAGGTGGGTTGAGTGCAGGTGCATATCGACTAACGGCTGGAACGTGAGTTTGAACGTAACACCCTTCCCGCTATCATCTCCAATGGCCCTGGCAATATATTTTCGATAAAAAGCAGGCATCTTGCTCTCCAATTTCTGCCGATCACTTTCCTGATTGAGCAGCACATAAACCGCTGAACCGAACTGATCCCACTTGTCCAGACGAATTTCACTGGCCAATGTATTGGTATAAGGGATGACAGCCTCAAATTTTAGGTGGTGGTTGGCTGGTACATCCCGGATGACGCCAGCTACTTTCAGGGGTAAATTCTCTTTGATGGTAACGATTTTTCCCAGTAAACCATCCGCTCGACCAAACAGTCTGAGAGCCAGTTTCTGTGTCAGAACTACATTATTGGGTTGCCGTAGGGCCGTTCGGGAAACACCATCAACAAACGAATAGTCGAAGAACGAGAATAGTGTTGAGTCAGCATAGATAACATTCCTGGCATTTATGGCTTTTGCGCCTACCCGGAACAATGTTTCATCACTGGTTTTGACGCGCAGCATGTTTCTGATTTCAGAATACTCCTGCTTCAAGGCCGGGCCTATCGGGGCTGACACAACACCCAAATTGAATTCGTTGTCAGCCCATTTCATGTGCATATTCAAACGGTAAATGGAGGCCGCATGAGCATGGTAACGGTCGAAGTTTAACTCATCGTTGACATATAGTCCCAGCAGGAACGTACAAGTCATGCCGCCCGCTAACCCTAACAATGTCAGGAAGCTGTACATTTTATTGCGAATCAAATTCCGGCAGGCTATTTTAACATAGTTTCGTAGCATAAGTGTTAGGGTTTACTCACTCCGCAAGCTCTTCACCGGGTTCATCAACGCAGCTTTTATACTTTGGAAACTCACCGTCAGCACGGCAATGCCCACTGCCAACGTACCGGCCAGTGCGAACATCCACCACTCGATGTTGATTTTGTAAGCGAAGTCCGCCAACCACTGGGTCATGGCCCACCACGCGATGGGCGAGGCAATGACAATGGCGATCAAGACCAGTTTGAGGAAGTCTCTGGACAGCAGAGACGCAATGCTGAGAACACTGGCTCCCAGCACTTTACGGACGCCAATTTCTTTAGTGCGCTGCTCCGCCATGAACGCGGCCAGACCGAACAGACCTAAGCAGGCAATTAGAATCGCCAGCACGGCGAATGTCAGGGCGATGGTGCCGATGCGTTGTTCAGCGCGGTACATGGCATCGAAGCTGTCTTCCAGAAAGGCGTAACTGAACGGTTGGCCGGGGGCGGCCTGCTTCCACTTCGTCTCGATCTGATTAATCAAGGCCGGTAGATTCGTACTGTTCAGCGGAGTGCCGCCCAGCCGGAATGAAGCGGCACCGGAGTTGGCGTTAAGCACCATCGCCAGCGCACCAATATTTTGACGGAGTGATTCGAAATGAAAGTTTTTGACGACGCCGATAACGGTATAAACCTTGATGTTTTTTGCGTTCGGATCAGCAAATTCCGTTATGCGCTTACCAATAATGTTTTTATCACCCCAGAGTTTAGCGGCAGTTTCGTTCAAAATGATCCCTGATGAGTCGGAACCAAAGGATTGCGAAAAGTCACGACCCCGCACCAACTGCATTCCAAACGTTTTGATGTAATCGTAATCAACCCCCCAATACTGCATACTAACGGCTTTCGCCTGATCGATTTCGCCTTCTGGAAAAAACCCTGTGTTGTTCCGGTTGGAGGGCGTGGGCAGATAGCCGGAGATGGAGCCGCGCACCACGCCGGGTAGCCTAAGCACTTCCTCTTTGAACGTCTCCGCCTGTTTACCGATGGCGTATACGTCGTTTACCGTTATGACCTGATCGCGGTTGAAACCCAAATTTTTGCATTGGATGTATGTGATCTGCCGGTAGACAATGATGGTGCCGACGATGAGCACCACCGACATCATAAACTGGAATACGACTAATCCGCTCCGTAGCCCGGCCCCTTTGAAGCTGACGTTGATTCTGCCTTTCAACACGCTGATGGGTTTAAACGAGGACAGGAAAAAAGCGGGATAGCTCCCCGCCAGTAGGCCGACTGCCATAGGGAGCAGGACGAGAACGGGCAACCAATACGGCGAAAACAGGCTATTGATGCTTAACTGTTTGGCGGCTAAACCATTGAAAAACGGGATTGAAACGGCTACCATTATCAGGGCCAGTATCATCGCCAGTACCGTCATCAGCACGGATTCGGTCATGAACTGCCCGATGAGCTGCTGCCGTTCCGAGCCAAGCACCTTGCGGACGCCCACCTCTTTAGCGCGGTTGGCCGAGCGGGCGGTGGCTAAGTTCATGAAATTGATACCCGCAATAAGCAGAATAAACAAGGCTACTATCGAGAAAATATACACGTACTGAACATCACTGTTGGGCGCGAGTTCATGCGCTTGTTTTGAGTAAAGATGAATATCAGTCAATGGCATCAGCGAGAAACGAAAGCGGTTGCCCGCCTGCCGAAATTGCGCCATTGTGACACCAATGAACTGCAACGCTTCTGGGCCGACGTATTTTTCGACTACGGCGTCGAGATTTTTCTCGAACTGCCGATAATTGGTGCCTTCGCGCAGGACAATGTAGGTGTGGTGATTGCTGCTTAGCCATTGCCCCCATTGGTAACCGTCGCTGAGCATAGCCGGGAAGAAGTCGCTGCGGAAGTGTGAATTAATGGGCATGTCGCGCATGACGCCCGTCACTTTAAAGTTCTGGTCATTGTTAAACGTTAGCGTCTGGCCCATCGGATTCTGTTCTCCGAAATGCCGTTTCGCTGCTGACTCGCTGATAACGATTGTGTTCGGTGAGGTTAGTGCGGCTTTGGGGTTCCCGGATATGAGCGGTAAGGTGAACACATCGAACAGGGTCGAATCGGCGAACGTAATGTTATCCTCACGCAGGCTATTCGTTGACCCGGCCCGTTTAACGAGCCACGTACCGCGCTGATGAAGTCGCACAAACTGTTCCACCTGGGGATAGTCCTGTTTCAGCGTTGGTCCGATGGGATCGGCCGTTACGGCACTCTGATTGTCGTTACCACCGAACTTGACGTCTGTATGAATACGGTAGATGCGGTTCGCTTTAGCGTTGTACCGGTCATAGCTCAACTCGTCGAGGACGTAGAGCGTAATGAGCAGACAGGAGGCCAGCCCAACGGCCAATCCGAAAATGTTAATAAACGACAGCCCGCGTTGTTTGCGAAAATTCCGCCAGGCGATTGTGAGGTAATTTCTGAACATGGTTATTTTGTTTACTCACTCCGTAACGACTTGACGGGGTTCATCAGGGCGGCTTTCACACTCTGGAAACTCACCGTCAGCACGGCGATGCCCACTGCCAATAAGCCCGCCAGCGCGAAGACCCACCACTCAAGCGTGACCTTGTATTCAAAGTTCTGTAGCCAGCGATTCATGGCATACCACGCAATCGGACTGGCAATGACAATGGCAATGAGCACTAATTTCAAAAAGTCTTTGGAGAGTAACGTAACGATGCTGGACACGCTGGCCCCCAACACTTTACGAACGCCAATCTCCTTTGTGCGCTGCTCCGTGGTGAAGGCCGCCAGACCAAACAAACCCAGACAGGCAATGAAAATAGCCAATGCCGACGCTACCGTAAATACCTGACCGTATTGCTGTTCGTCCTGGTATTGCTTGTTGTAATTCTCATCAGCAAAGTAAAACTCGAACGGATTGCCGGGGTAACTGGCTTTGTAAATGCGCTCCAGGTCCGCTATTTTGTCCTGTACCCGCCCGCCCTGATTTGGGTCCGTAGTAAGCTGAACGGTGAGGTCGCTAACCGACCGGCGGGGCATAAAAATGACCGGCTCAATGGCCTTTTGCAGGCCCTGGTGGTGGTAGTCTTTCACAACACCAACGACCTCGTAGATTTGCCCCCAGTTAATAATTTTTCCGGCGGCTTCGGCAGGCGAGGCAAAACCCAACTGCCGGGCTGCCGTTTCGTTAATCATGAGCTTGCCACTTTTCTCCCATCCTAATTCGGCTTCACGAACCGTAAAATTTCGTCCGGCAATCAGCCCGATTTCGTAGGTTTTCAGGAAACGGTCATCAATGATGCCCATCGAATAGCTTTTCTTTTCGTCGCCGGGGCGCGGGTTCTGTTGGGTAATGCCGCCCGCGTTGAAGTTGTAATAATTGCCCGGTACGATGCCCGTCTGGCAGAAGTTTTTCACGTAAGGCAACTGGCTAAGATCATGCTCGAGCGCGGCTGTTCCTGACGTAAAGGAGTTGTCCTGATTAACCTGCGGCCCCTGAATGACCACCCGCTGCTCCAGCCGAACACCGAGGTCTTTATTTTGCATGTACTGCAACTGCCGGTAAAGTATCATCGTAGCAATTACCAGCGCGACCGATGCACTGAACTGCATGACCACCAGCGTCTTACGTAGCCACCCGCCTTTGCCAGTCCTGTAGCCAACTCCTTTCAGTGTCTGAATTGGCTGAAACGAGGTCAGGGCAAAGGCAACGTAGCCACCCGATGCCAACGCACCCGCAATGAGCAAGCCTAAACCGGCCAGCCAGAACCCGTTGGCATTGAGGACACTTAACGACAGGTCTTTTTTTACAAACTCGTTGAATACGCCCTGCAACGAAGCGACCAGCAGGAGGGCCATCCCAAAGCCAACGATATTCAGTAGTAACGATTCGCCCAGAAACTGCCCGATCAGTTGTCCCGGCCCCGCCCCGATCACTTTGCGAACGCCCACTTCTTTGGCCCGTTTGATAGCACCCGCCGTCGATAGGTTTACGTAGTTGAACCAGGCAATCAGCAGAATTAGTCCCGCAATGCCGCTCATCAGATACACAAAACCTAAGCTGCCGGTGGTCCGATACGGATCGCTCAGCGACGCGGCTAAGTGGATATTGGTGGCGGGTTGCAACAGAAAGGTGCTCTCGTCTTTAGGCGCGGCCTTCTTTTTATATGCATTAAGTTTGGCTTCCAGCAATTTGGCGTCCGTGCTTTTCACTACCTGCAAAAATGTGGTTAGGTAAGAACCGTCGAAACTGTCTAACCGCGCCCAATCGTTGCCGTTGAGATTGGCCGGATTCGCCAGCGTTTGAAGCGAAAACAGTGCGTCAAACTTCAGATCAGAATTTTGAGGCATATCGGCATACACCGCCGTAACGGTGTAGAGCGTTTTGCCGAACTGGTTATTGAGCGTCAGCGTGCGGCCTACCGGTTTTGCATCGCCAAAATACTTGCGGGCCTGCGACTGCGACAAGGCTGCCGTGTTGGGTTGAGCAAGGGCTGTCGCTGCCGTTCCCTGTACGAGTGGAAACGAGAAAAGCGTGAAAAAACTGGCGTCGGCATAGCCCAGCTTATCTTCCCGAAACGCCTGCTCCGACGGATCATTTTTTTGTCCGGCAACCCGCACAATACCATTCGCTGAATGTTCGCCTACCCGGCAATAGTCGCGCACTTCCGGAAATTCCTGTTTGGCCAGCGGAGCCACCGCCGGAGCCATATCCACCCAAATATCGCCCTGCCGGGTTTGGTTCAGCATTCGGTACAGGGTAGGTAAGTTTGTATGGAAACTATTGACGCTGCGTTCGTAGGCTATGTATTCCAGAATGAGCACAAAAGCCGCAATGCCGAGGGCCAGCCCCGCAATATTGATGAGCGAGAACACCCGGTTTTTACGCAGGGTTCGCAGGGCGATTTTCAGGTAGTTAAGAAACATAGGTAGGTTAGTTAGTAAGCTCACGCATGCTCAGGTTCGTAGCGCCGGTAACCACTAAGTGAAGCTGTGCAGGTTTAGCCGAAACATTATCTAATAAAGCCGCTGATCCTGACGAAAACCGAACTGTCTGGCTGTCACCGGGCTTGAACGTACCCAACGCAACGTATTTCCCGTCAGCCCGTCGCTCAGAAATCGTTACGGGAACCTCATCAACATTTTGCAGTCGGGCTGTGAAAGTGCCATTCTGATTGCCACCGAGTTCAAACTGCTTGCCGGGTTGAATAGTCGTCAGCGAGTTCAATCTGCTGCAACCGGTTAGAACCACGCTGATTATCAGATAGGATAGTAATTTCAAAGACTGTTTTCTCACGGCTAAAACTGTTTTTATTGAGAATGAAGTGTGTAAAAGGCTTATTTAGTCAATCCGGCAAGTTGTAGGTTCGTCCATTATCATTGGCGGTGAGCGTCACGATGGCTTTGCCACGAACGGCTTCACCGGTCATTGCCACCTTCGTTTGTTTGGTGTCGAGTTGTTCGATTTTCGTCCCGACCGGATATGTTTCCCGGCGTTTGCCGTATGGCCCAAGCGTGGTACTGACAACGCCATAACTGGGATTTCCCGGTTCGGTAAACCGTAGCGTAACTGTTCGCGGGGCCGGGCTATTGTTCTGCAACGTAATTGTTACCTGCTCTGCGTCAGGTGATTCTGTCGATACGTTCGTAGCTGAACGGTCTGCTTTTTCGGCTATATTCCGGATGGTCGCGTGGGCCGATTTCTGCGCTTGGAGTTGCCGGGTATTCACCTCAACCGTTGCGTTGGCTTTCGTAACGACACGGGCTTTCCGGGCGATTAATTCTTTCGCCCGAACGTCGCCGTTGGCCTCGCTGATTACATTGAATTGCCCAACCGTTCCGCGCAGCGTTACGTTGCCATTTGCCTGATTGATGAGATCGAACGTCTCGCCGGTCAGGTTATTAATCACTACGTTGCCATTTGATTCGTTGCGTAACTGGTCCATTGATGGCGTTTTAACGGTAACATCAATGGTGCCTTTGCTGAGCCAGAATTGTTTGTTGTCCGGGTCTTTAAAATCGACTGTAAGCACACCGTCAACACTCCTGACAACAAGAAAAGGCTTTAGATTATCATCAATCTGAACGTTCACCACCGACTGTGTTCCACCAACGTCGACCGTAACGCTGGACAGAAATGGGCCGATGGAAATAGCCTTAAACGGCGCGACGTTACGTTGTTCCCGACTGATTTTCCCGCTTCCGCGCAACTCGTTTTGGTTGCTATACTTAGCGTCCTGAGCAGATAGCGTACCCGCGAACAGATAAGCCAAAACAAAGTGAAAAAAAGGTTTCATAACTGACAGGTTTAGTTTAGATGAACGGGCTTATTCGCCTTTGCAATAGGCCCATTTGAAGGCTTGCAGCATGGTGGGGTGAATGCCTGTGAGGTGATTCAGGCCGGGTAGAATGGTTGTTTTCAGGTGGAGCGATGGATAGTTACGCTGTTTTAGCGCGGCCGAAAATCCCTTCATGCCATCAATCAGATTGTCGTCTTTTTCGCCCACCGACAGCCACACATCGACCGGCAGGTCTGTATGCGTACGAGCAAATTCCGGCTCAAATTTTCGGATAATTACCTCATCATCAGCCCACACGGACGGACTTCCTATCAGGACTTTTTTGAACAGCTCGGGTTTCGCCAGCAGGGCAAACGACGCAAACAGACCGCCGTAGGAGTAGCCATATAAGGCCCGGTTTTTCGTGTTCGGGTAGTGTTTATCGACAAACGGGATTACCTCTTGCTCAATGAACTGCAAAAACGCCGGAGCACCTCCTCCGCCACTGCCGCCCCAACTGGTTTTGAAGGCCGTTGGCGTGTAGTCGCGGTCGCGTTTGTTGCCGGGGCTATTGATCGACGTACCATCCGAAATACCAATCAGTATCGGCTCTCTGAAGTCACTGCCGCATTCGCCGTGCAGGATGCCCAGACAGGCAATTGCCGACGGAAAATTGTTGATACCATCGAGTGTAAACAGTACATCGTATTGCTCAGTAGGTTTATAGTTTTGCGGAAAATGCACCAGAAGTTGGTACGTCTCCCCGTTCAACACGCTCGATTTGATCGACCGAATTTCGGTATCCGGCAGCGATACGGGCGGGTTTGACTGGGTCATGCCTACCTGCCAGAATAGCAGCAACAGGAATGTAAAAAAAGAACGCATGTAGTTGTCGGGCAAGATGGTACTATCCGTAGGTCAAGAGCCGTGCCATAGATGTAAAGAGCCTTTTCTGGGCAATCAGAGCCTGTTACTCGCGAACCTATGTCCGCAAATGGACGGTTTTTCGACCATTTGCGGACACTACTCACTTCTCAATGATTTCACCGGGTTCATTAGAGCCGCTTTTATACTCTGGAAGCTCACCGTCAGTAGCGTGATTATCAATGCCCCCGCACCCGACACGGCAAAAATCCACCACGAAATCTCCGTGCGGTATTGGTACTGTTGCAGCCAGTTATTTAGAAAATACCAGGCAATGGGCGTGGCGATGACGAACGCAATTACGACCAGCACCACAAAGTCTTTGGAGAGCAAGCCCCACAGATTCAACACACTGGCGCCCAATACTTTACGAACGCCGATTTCTTTGGTGCGAGCCTCGGCCATGAACGACGCCAGGCCAAATAAGCCCAGGCAGGAAATGAAAATAGCGAGGATAGCGAAGAAACCGGCTAACGTAGCGATACGCTCTTCGTTCTCGAATTTTTTAGCGTATTCATCGTCCACAAACGTATACTCGAACGGAGCTTCCGGGTTGTATTTTCTAAACACGGCGGCCACTTGGTCAAGAGCCTTCGCAGTCGGTAAGTGGGCCGCGAGTTTAAGGTTGACGACATCGACCGCCTTGTAATCCAGAATAAAAAATGAAGGGCTTACTGGCGCAAAAGGCGTGTTCTTGATGAAATCGCTGACGATGCCAATGACGTGATAAGGCTTGCCATTCGAGGTAACAACGACACCAATTGGGTTTTTGGATTGAGCCCCACCGCCTATCAATTTCCAGGCGGATTCATTCAGCACCACCGCTGATGAGTCGGTCGTGAATGCCTTCGAGAAATCACGCCCGGTCACCACCTGCCAACCCACTGTTTTGCCGAAGTCGTGGGTGATGTGGTTGCCCATTAGCAAGGGGAATTCATCCGGGGCTTTGCCCGCCCACTGAAGATTCGTGGTTCCACCATAATCGACTGTAATCGACCCATGCGACTCTGACATCTGCACAACGGCCCCGGTGCCAAGCAAATCGGCCTGTAACGGATCGTAGTGACCATAGAGAGCAGGGGTGCTCATGGGGATTTCGATGAGACTGGCGCGGCTATACCCCGCCGGGCGGTCTTTGGCAAACTGAATCTGGCGCAACACAATCAGGGTGCCGATGATGAGCGATACCGAAACAGCATATTGAAACACAACCAGCACTTTACGCGGCACGGTTGTCCAACGCCCGGCCCCGGACCAAATCCCCTTCAACACCCTGATTGGCTGAAAGGAAGACAAATACAAGGCCGGGTAACTGGCGGCAATCAACCCGGTGAGCAAACAGAAAGCAAATCCCAACAGCCACAATCCCGGACTAAACCAGGGGAGAGCGAGTTGCTTGTCGGCAACTTCGCTGAAAGAGGGCAGCGAAACTTGAACCAGCAACAGAGCCAAACAAAATGACAGCCCTACAACCAATAATGATTCACTCAGAAACTGGACGATCAACTGAGTACGTACCGAGCCGACAACCTTGCGAATGCCGACCTCTTTGGCTCGTTTTTGGGAACGGGCCGTACTGAGGTTCATGAAGTTGATGCAGGCCAGCAACAACACAAATGACCCGACGAGACCAAACAACCACACGAACTGGATTAGCCCACCCGTGTTTACGCCCTCCCTAAAATCGGCGTAAAGGTGCCATTTTGCCATCGGGTGCAGGAAAAACTCAGGTTTGTAGGGCGGTGGATTTTCCCGCTTCATCCGGATGTCTTTGATTTTGGCCGACACCTTCTCTACTGACGTGCCCTCGGTCAGTTGCACGAAAAGCTGAAAGGAGTTGTCGTCCCACTTATCAGCCGAATTTCGCGCCCACTCATTAGTAGCCAGAAACAAACTCCAGGGAGCCAGGAAAAGCGCATCATTGAACGTACTGTTTTTGGGAAAATCTTCGTACACGCCCGTCACCCGAACACTCGCCTTATCATTGATTTTAACCAGTTTGTTGAGTGGATTCGCCGTGCCGAACAGGGCATCTGCTACCGATTTCGACAACAGAATGCTATTCACATCCGCCAGGCCCTGCGTGGTTCCGTCTATTAATTTCATGGACATCATGTCCAAAAAATCCGGCTCTACATATCGACCGGTTTTGGTGAATTGGTTATCGCCGGCAGACAGAATTGCACTACCCGGTTTCGATAGGCTAATGGCCTTGAAGTCAGTATACTTGGAGCGAAGCTCAACCGCCAAAGGTATCGGCAGGACATCGTAGTATGACTTCTTTCCGTCGAACGTAACAAACTGGCTCAATTGGGCGATGCGGTCGTAGTTCTGGTGGTATTTGTTGTAGGACAATTCATCATAAACCCACAACCCAATGAGCATGGCAACAGCCATACCAACGGCCAGCCCACCAATGTTGATGGCCGAATAGACTTTGTTGCGGATCAGGTTCCGCCAGGCGATTGTGAGGTAGTTTCTGAACATGATTGTTGTTGTTTATTCACTTCTCAATGATCTCACCGGATTCATCAGAGCGGCTTTGATGCTTTGATAACTCACCGTCAGCAGGGCGATGGCGACGGCAGTCAAACCCGCCCCGGCGAAAATCCACCCCGAAATGTCGATTCGATAAGCGAAGTCCTGCAACCACCGGTCCATAATGTACCACGCGATTGGCGAAGCAATGACAAGAGCAATGAGTACTAACGTCAAGAAGTCTTTGGAGAGCAGGGCCACGATGCTGCCGACGCTGGCTCCCAGTACTTTACGGACACCTATTTCTTTGGTCCGCTGCTCGGCGGTGAACGTAGCTAATCCGAACAGGCCCAGACAGGCGACGAAAATGGTTAGCCCGGCAAAGATGCCCAGTATGTTGCCAATTTTTTGTTCGGCCTTATACGTATCGTTAAAGCGTTCATCCAGAAACGAGTACGTAAAGGGCGAATCGGTCGTGAACTGGCTCCACTGCTTTTTCAGAGAGGTCAATAAGCCAGTGATATCTTTGGCTTTCACCTTCACAATGACGGTCCCGGAATTATGACCCAACACCATCACTAAGGGAGAAATAGGCTCGTGCAGCGATTTGAAATGGAAATCCTTCACCACACCAATGACCCGATACGTCTTTTTGTTTCCCTGATTATCGGAGTTGCCAATCGTATGGTCCAGGGCATTTGTTGCCCAACCCAATAGTCTGGCGGCTGTCTCGTTCAAAATCACCCCCGACGAATCGGTGCCGTAGGATTTGGAGAAGTTTCGTCCGGCAGCCATGTTCATACCCAGCGTCGGAATGTAATTGTAATCGACGTCGTACCGAAGTGTTTTAACCAATTGGGTGGAATTGGTTTCGGGATACACCATGAAATTATTGTTGTAGCTCGGCCCGGCAGGCAGGTAGCCGGACGTACTGACATTGACTACCCGTGGGTCCTGCATAATCTGGTCACGAAATGCTTCTTCTTTTTGGCCCAGCAGCCATGTTTCAGGCAACACCAGCACCTGATCTTTGTTGTAGCCCAACTTTTTGTTTTGGATGTAGCTGAGTTGCTGATAAACGACGGTTGTGCCAATAGTTAAGGCTATCGAAATGAAGAACTGAACAACCACCAGACCGCTTCGTAATCCGATGCTGTTTTTGCTCGACGTGAACTTGCCTTTCAGTACGCTGACCGGGGTAAACGATGATAGGAAAAAAGCGGGATAGCTCCCCGCCAGTACCCCCACAATCAACCCAAACACCAGCAGGCCCGGCAATAACCAGGGGTTCGCCAAGAAGTTGACCGTCAGCTCTTTACCGGCCAGGCTGTTGAAGAGCGGTAACGTCAGATATACGAACCCAATGGCCAGCAGCATGGCTATAGCCGTCAGCAGTAATGATTCGATCAGAAATTGATTGGTCAGGGCCATCTTCGCCGACCCCAGCACTTTCCTGACGCCTACTTCTTTAGCTCGTTTCGAGGCTCCGGCGGTCGACAGATTCATGAAATTGATGCAGGCCAACAGCAGCATGAACAGGGCAATGGCCCCGAAGATGTACACGTACCGGATGTCCCCGCCCGGTTCCAGTTCTGATTCAGGTTTCAGGTCGGAGTGCAGGTGAATGTCGGTGAGCGGTTGCAGAAACAGGCCGATGTCGTTGCCTTTTCGACGTAGCTCGGCCATGTTGACCCCCATCATTTTCTCGAATTGAGGGGCCATGTATTTGTCGGCAACCTGTGGCAGCTTGGCTTGCAGTTGTTGGTAATCATAACCGGCAGGCAGCACCAGATACGTGTGGTAATTCGACTGCAACCAGTTGGGTGCTTTCGCTTCGGGCAGGGAGGCCATCGAGGCAAAGAGGTCGAAATGGAAGTGCGAGTTGGCCGGTATCGGTGCCATCACGCCGGTGACGGTGTAGGGCGTCGGCACGTCTTTAAACGTCAGAATCTTCCCGATTGGATCGTCGCTGCCGAAGTACTTCTGCGCCACTGCCGACGTAATAACAACGGTATTGGGCTGTAACAGGGCCGTTTTGCTGTCTCCCTTGAGCTATGGCAGGGTGAAGACCTGAAAGAAATTAGAATCAGCGTAAGCCAGCTTCTCTTCCTGAAACGCCTTGTTTTGGTAGGTCACGCG